>JAQBNX010000593.1 GCA_028288385.1 Spirosoma sp. | reverse complement strand
GGGTCCGGCCAACGAATTGCGGCTGAGCTTCCAGCGAAATGGACAGCGAAATAGGGGACTCGATCCGAGCTTACCGAACCAGATGGCTGCCCGCTATCCAAACGGTCAGGCAAACCAAAAGCAGGAGTTCATCTTTAACGTGAGCAATGATGGTCAGTGGCATACGTATCAAATCAATACCACGGGCAATCCTGAATGGAAGGATGTGATCCAGCAGTATACGCTGGGCTATAATGGCGGGGATACCATCCCATTTCCCGATACGTGGGAAATTCAGTATATCGGTGTCAAAAACCCTGACTAGTTATTCTGCTGTAGCGTCCTCTTAGCTCAGTTACCGATTAAAATCGCTTGAAAATCATAGATCATGCTAACAATAAAAAGGCCGGTTCTCACTTTAGAGAACCGGCCTTTTTATTGTTAGCATCTACCTCAGGCAGCCATCCTTAGAAATGGGTCCTGGCCGTTGTTCTGATCCAGCATGGGGGCAATGATGGTGTTCATACGCTCCCTCACAAAACTCTCCTGCAGGTAAGAGGGCAGTTTAGCGACCAACTGGCGGTATGCATCGATACCAAGTGATTTGGCTATGTATGCTTCATGAACCGCATTAATATGCGACACAATGTTGACCAGACTCTGATGAAAGAGCTTCACGTCAATCTCAGAATCGACAAACCGCTCTATCTCACGGTTAGTTGACGAGATACGTAATCGGCTCAGCATATCGAAGTAGGTTGTATAGCCAATCTGCTTAGCCAATTGCTTATACTGCTCAACACTGAACTTCTGTAAAATCTCGCCTGTCTTAGGGCTACGCAAGGCCGTTTTAGGGTTATTCTGAATGGCATTACGTAACGACTTCACACGCTGGTCGCGGGTTGTTTTCAAAAACTGAGCTAACTCGGCCTGAGCCGCGCCTGACCGTGAAGGTAGTAGCAGATCTGTTTTGGTCGCTACACTAAACCGCTTTGCCATCGGCAACCGCTGAATGCGGTAGCTATTGATGGGGCCAAGAGCGTAGTAGCCAATAGATGCTGGGTAGTAGCCGCGAACGACCATGTTGCCGATCCGCTTACGAATCAGTTCCTCGTTGCTAACCTGAACCCCCTGTACAGCCAGAAATGCCCGTGCACTAAAAAGAGCACTATAATAGGCCTGTGGAAATGTCCAGTGTAGCGAACTTTGCAAATACTGCTCATCATTCACGACGGGCGTGATGCGTAGTGCATACTCGGCACTCCAGCTATTGAGCAAAAGCTTCTCCAACGCCCGGCGACTCTCATCGGTCGTGCGGCCATAGAATTGCTCAAAAATTGGAAACTTAGCCACATCAAACAGGTCATTCTGGTGCTGAATGTGGTAGTCCATGGCAAAAAAATGGTTCAGAAACACCTGCGCCGGAATGGATTTCCGCCAGTTCTCATCGAGCGGCTGATTGCCTCCCGGAGCCGGTGCAAGCGGTGCCTGAGTGTTCGGAGAATGCATCGAAACGTTGGTTGTCTGTGTCATATAATATTAACGAAAAAGACCCTTCCGTCGTTCACTTTTTCGGTATAATTATATGGCTATAACATTACTGAAAATCAGTCATTTATTATTTATTTTCGAGATAAAAATTTACTGTGTTTTTGTGTCATTTTTAGGCTTTGAATAAGTATGTTTCCGGGATGTAGTATGTACTATCGATGCCAAAATTTCGTTCTGCAAACAATGATCTGGAGACACTATGGATTTATTGCGGGGAGTCTGATGATGCTGACTCTCCCGAGCCTTAACACGCAGGCCCAGTCGGGAAGCCGGAGTGCTGTGAGCCGCGTGACATCGACAACAGAAGCAGCCTCAATTGAAGGAACGATTGTCGATGCGGTAACGAAAACGCCAATAGCAGGTGCCGCCATTTTAGCAAAGAATCAGGCCGGAAACGTTATTGCACAACAGCGGGTAGGCTTGAATGGAGCGTATCGGTTAAGCCTGCCCGATGCAAAACAAGCGTATCTCACCATAACAAGTGCGGATGGATACGAAGCTCACGAGGAGCAGATAGCGTTTACAACCTCTCGCTCCACGCAACTGTCGAATAAATTTATGAGGCTCTACCGGATCGGTACAAAACCGCAGGGGCAGCAGAATACAGCAACAATCGAATCGAAAGCCCCTCCGGTTTCCACCTCGTCAGTAGCAGTCACAACGTCGTTAACTACTGCGCAATCCTCGGGGGGTATGGTAAGTGGGCCCGTCGCTCAGTCGGCTTCGCGGCTGACCCCACCCAAAACGCTCGATGCCAAAGTGGTGTATGCCCCACCAATTCTGGTGGCAACTCCCGGCAAAACCACGCAGTTGCGGGCCATTCAATTTGTCCAGAGCAAGACCGATCTGTTACCGGACGCACAGCCAGCACTGGAGCAATTGGCTACTTTCCTGAAAAATAATCCGACTACCGAGATAGAACTAAGCGGCCACACGGATAATCAGGGTGATTTTGATGAGAACGTTCGCCTGTCAAAACAGCGGGTCGATGTTGTTAAGGCTTACCTGGTAGCCAACGGTATTGCGGCTAACCGTATTACCACGCGGGGATATGGACCTACCCGCCCCATTGGCAGCAATAACGCCGAAAACACCCGTCAGCTAAACCGACGAGTGGAAATGACCATACTGAAGCAGTAGGAAGGCAGGGTAAATCGCTGTCAGGAAGTCCAGCCTTATTGAGCCTACCGGCTCCGTAAAATGAGTTCCGCAACCTCCCGGCCGGTTTGCATAGCCGCATTAAGCGATGGATAGGCGGATTGGTCGCCACACTGATATAGCGTTTCGGTTAGCTTCAGAGTCTTCGCGAGATTTTTCTTGTCCTGAAGTGGGTTGTACGCCGGTAGCGCCTGGGGTAGGTGATACGTTCGCAGGTGCCGCCAGGTGCTGACCTCCGTGCCGAACCAGTTTGTTAATTCCAGCCGGATTCCCTCAGTCAGCGCTGCCTCATCAAGGGTCTCCAAGCCTTGGGTACTCACAGAAATCAATGATTTTTGTCCGTCACTGCGGTCGGTCGATACGTAGTCTGGCGCTACGTCGCTCATGACGGCAAGGTTATGCACCGCCGAACTACGGTGGGGATTGAGCAGTAGCAGTTTTTCTGCCGGGATAGAACGGGGGCTTTCAGGAGCCGAAAAGTACGTGCAGGTGGTGCGATTGAACGACTGCCCATTCAGTGCTGCTCTTCTGTCTAGTAGTATACCTGCCTGCGCAGCATCGACCGCCAGCACAAGGACACCGCCCGTGAGGGTTTCGCCGGTATCAAGTATGACCCTGCTTCCCTCAATGCGTCGAACAGGGGTCTCCAACCGAATCTGCCCCGGTGATAAATAGCCCGCCAGCTGCTGTGGGATGGCTCCCATGCCCAGGGCAGGCACAGCCGCATCGCCCGAGAAAAACATTCGAAAGCAAAACTCGAAGAAGTTACTCGATGTCGTGAGGGCGTCCTCCAGAAAAACGCCCCCAAAAAAGGGTCGGAAAAACAACTCGATTATTCGATCTGAAAAACCAATTTTGTGCAGCAGGGCTAGTGTTGTGGTTGGAGTTTGTCGAAACAAATCATCAATAGACAACTCCTCAGTCCGACGCATCAACTCGAAAATACGAAGTTTGTCGCCCAGCGAACCAACGGGTGATATCAGCGTTTGGAATACAGAGAATGGCTCCTGAAAAGGATTCAGGAGTGTCAGCCAGTGGGCTGAATCATGGATTGTCTGACTGCGGATTAGTGCGCCCGATCGAAATCGCTGCAGATCAAGAGTTGCGTAGTTAAGCAGTTGCTGTGCTTCCGGATAGGCCGTAAGCAGGATTTGAAACCCCCGATCCAGACGAAAACCGTCTACAACATCCGTGCGGACACGTCCGCCTATGCCGTCAGCAGCGTCGAGAAGCAGGGCATCAATACCCGCTTGTTTCAGGTAAACTGCACAGGTCAGGCCAGCCATCCCGGCCCCAACGATGATTACCGGCGAATCGACAGACGACATACAAACGGATTTACAATTTAATATAGAAACAAAGGTAAAAATCAGGACAATCGCTCGGGCACCCGTTGTCAAATTCGCTGTACTATTTT
>JAQBNX010000588.1 GCA_028288385.1 Spirosoma sp. | reverse complement strand
TTCGCAATCTGGAGAAGCGCGATAAAATTGATACCAGCCGCGCCGAAAGTCCGCTGGTGCAGGCTCCCGACGCGACGCTCCTAGATACGTCCCACATGACCATCGAAGAGCAGGTAGACTGGGTCATTGAGCAGGCCGACCGGCGCCTGTTGGAACTGCACCGGATAAGGAGAAAAAAACTATCGAAATGATTGACCAATTCGGTAGTCACCGCTTGTGAATTTATGACCGTCGACTTTCTCATTATTGGGCAGGGGGTCGCCGGGTCGGTGCTGGCCTGGACACTCGACCAGCGCGGCTGCTCTGTGGTTGTGGCTGATGATCCGGTTCTGCCTTCGGCTTCGGCGGTGGCGGCCGGAATTGTGAACCCCCTGACGGGCCGTAAGCTTGTTCGAACCTGGAAAGCAGACGACCTTTTTCCATTTCTGCACAAATTCTATACTGGTACCGAACAGCAGTTGGGTGTTCAGTTTTTTCATCCCAAATCTATTTATCGCCCCTACCGCTCAGTAGCCGAGCAAAAAGACTATCTGGCCCTCATTGCCGATCCGGCCGTACAGCCATATGTCAATCAGTTAACTACCAAAGAGACGTATGATTGTTGTATCAATAACCCATTTGGTGGGCTGGAGGTGACCCAAAGCGGTTGGCTGGATTTGACAGAATACATGCGGATCATCAAAGGCTATTTTATTCGGAAAAACCAGTATTACGAGGGGCGTGTACTGGATGCTGATTTGATTATTGGTGATAAGAAAGTGGCCTGGCAGGGAATTCAGTTCAATAAAGTGATATTTTGTGATGGGGTGCAGGGACAGGAAAATGCTCTGTTCAATTACCTTCCCTACAACCCTGTAAAAGGACAGATTTTGACGGCGGTTGCCGAAAATTATTCCATAAAAAACATCGTTAATCAGGGCGTGTTTATCTTGCCCATTCGGGATGGACTGATTCGGATCGGCGCAACTTATTCCTGGCATGATCTCGACTGGCAAACAACGGACGATGGTCGGGCGTTTTTAGAATTGAAGGTCAAGTCTATCCTCACCGTACCCTACCGGGTGGTGGCTCAGCAGGCGGGCATTCGGCCCTCAACAAAAGACCGTCGGCCTTTTGTTGGGCTGCATCCGGCTCATTCATCCGTGGGTATTTTTGGCGGCATGGGCACAAAAGGCGTTTCGCTGGCTCCATACCTGGCCGAGCAGTTTGCCCGGTACCTCCTGGATGGTGAAGAATTGGAGCTGGAAGCGAATATTAGCCGGTGCGTTTCGTTATACAATTATTGAATATAGTCGGTTAATTGCGGGAGGTTAGACACTGACCAAAAACTTAATTCGTCATTGTCCCTGTCCAGTATTGACTGCCAGCGTTTATCTTATCTTATGCGAAATAAATACCTATTGCTATTTGGCTTGTGGCTGGGAGCTTTAAGCATGGCCATGGCGCAGAACTACCCGTCGCTGGAGCGGTTTGGTAAGAACCGCATCCAATACCGAAGCTTCGAGTGGAAGACGATTCGCACCGCTAACTTCGAGATCTACTACTACCAGGGAGGCAACCAGATTGCAAACCTGACTGCGCAGTATGCCGAGTCAGAATTTGACCGGATTACAGAGTTACTGGGGTATACCCCTTACAACCGCGTCAAAATTTTCCTGTTCAATTCACCCCGGGAGTTGGCCCAGAGCAACATTGGACTGAATGCACAGGGGGGGGTGAGCAGCCGCGAACTGGACCTGTCCAAGTCGCGTGTGGAGCTGGCTTTTACGGGTGACCAGATCAGCTTTCGGCGGCAGATTATACGCGACATCTCGATGCTGTTCGTCTATGACATGCTCTATGGCGGCAGCCTTAAAGATGCCCTTCAAAGTTCGCTGTTGCTTACCTTGCCTGATTGGTTTATGCCGGGGATTGCTTCCTACATTGCCGAAGGTAATAGCCAGGAATTGGACGATTACATGCGCGATGTAGCCCTGACCCGTCCCGTTAAGAAACCAGGGCTATTATCCGGGGTTGAAGCCGAACGTGTGGGTCATTCAATCTGGAATTATATTGTTCAGAAATACGGCCGCGATAACGTTTCGAACATCCTAAACCTGACGCGCATTATCCGCAACGAGCAGAGCAGCATTGCCAGTACACTTGGCATCCCCTACAATCGGTTCCTGCGCGACTGGCGCGACTACTACGCCGGTATGGCGGGTACGGTTACTCAGTCGTACCAAGCTGGTGCCGACGATTTTCAGATAAAGGTGGGATCGGCCGATGACAAGTCGTCGCTGGTTAGTCTGAAGCTCAGCCCCGACAAACAATTTTTTGCTTATTCCGTCATGCACGACGGTAAATTCAACGTAGAGGTTGTTAATACAACAACCCGCAAGAAGACAATGGTGCTCACGGGCGGGTACCGGCTCGATGGACAGTCGACCCGAACCAGTACGCCCTTAGTGGCCTGGCAGCGGGATAATAACCTGCTCATCCTGACCGAAGAACTGGGAAAAACGAACTTATACCGATTTGCCAACTTCGAAAAAAGGCCAAAACAGGAATTTCGTCGCCTGGTTAATGGTCTGTCGCAGGTAGTCTGGATGGATGCCTCGGAAGACGGTGGTAGCCTGATTCTGAGTGCTGACCGACAGGGGCAAAACGACTTGTTCCTGTACAGCATTAACCGGGGATCTTATCAGCAGCTGACCAACGATCTGTATGACGACCTGTATCCCCAGTTTGTGGGACGTACCGCCCAAACGGTCGTTTTCAGTTCTAACCGCCAGGCAGATACGCTGGGTGTCGATAAAGGGTCGTACAAAACCATTCGCGATCAGCTAAGTCTCTTCTCGCACCAGGGCAACGCCCGGGACCTGTCTGTGGTGCGTCTGACCGACTCGCTTTCCTACGCCACGCAGCCCACAGTCGCCGGTGAATCGACTATTTATTTTTTAAACACAACTAGTGGTATTTCTAACCTATACCGGCTGGAAAATGAAACAAAGGACATTCGACAGGTAACAGCCTTTCCTCAGAGTATTCACCTGTATGACCTGACGGCTGCCAATGGTGGCTTCGTTTACAGTAGCCTGAAAAATGGGAATGAGTACATTGGATTCCGCTCTCAGTTGAACCTCACACAATCAGTGCAGGCACCACCCACGCCACGCAGTCGTAGTCTTGTGCGCCCGGGCGCAACCACTGCCAGTCGGCAGGCGACATCAACTGACACAACCAGACGTTCAAATACTACGTTGGCCGACTCTGCCCGTACGTCTGCAGCCCCAACGACTAATCCATCGACGAACCTTGCGCTCGAACCCGGCGAGGTAGACACCGATAACTACCGCTTTGATCCGGAGGTGCTACGAGCAGCTGAGTATCGCCAGCGCCGGTCTACCGCTACGGCACCCACTCTGTCGGCTACGCTGCCACGCAGCCGCCGTCGGGAGAATATAACGATTCGCGGCCCGTTTGACTACAAAGGCATGTTTACCGTCAACGACGCTACGTCTGGCTGGCGCGTTGATCCGGTTTCTGCTAAAGGATTTGGATATTATCAGGACGTTACGTTGACCGATCTGCTGGAGAATCATATGCTTCGGGCGGGGGGCTTCATCACCACCTCACTCCGTAACACCGACTTGTTTGCCGAATACACGAACCAGACACATCGTATTGACTACGGGGTTCGCGTTGACCGGCAGTCCATGTTTGTGGAAGCGTCGGAGGCTGGTTTATTGCAAAAATATCGTTACAACCGATTTGCACTCTCGGCTTCTTATCCTATTTCGGTCAACAGCCGCTTCACCCTGTCGCCCTTCTACGCCATTACCCGGCTCATTGATTTAGCCTCCTACGGCGAGCCGGACCGGGTTTCGGACTATGCCGGACTTCGAGGGGAGTTTGTATTCGACAATACGAAAGTCAATGGCATGAATATGCTGATGGGTACCCGACTTAAGCTCAGGTTTGAGGAGTACCGGGGTTTGCAGGCAGCATCGCAGGGCTTCCGACGACTATCGCTCGATTTGCGTCATTATCAGAAAATTCACCGCGATTTAGTCTTGGCAACCCGCTTCTCGTTCAGCCAGTCGGGCGGTCCATCGCCCAAACAGAGTACCCTGGGAGGCATGGAAAACTGGGTCGGCTCTAACCAAAAGGAGCCGATAGCCTCAAACCCGCTGCTGGTACCGAATACGATTCCGTTTGAGTTTCAGCGCGACTACCGGGATGTATTCTTCCTTGATTTTGCCGGACCATTACGTGGATTTCGTCAGGGCAAACTGACGGGTAATAGTTATATGCTGTTCAACGCAGAGCTCCGCCTGCCCCTAATTCGCTATCTGTACCGGGGAAATATTACTTCCAATTTTCTGCGTAATCTTCAGTTGGTTGCCTTCACGGATGTTGGCACCGCCTGGACGGGTACTGGACCGTTTAGTCAGCAGAATAGTTTAAATACAGAAATCGTAGGCGGGGGTAGTATTCCATTCCGGGCGGTGGTTACCAACTATAAAAACCCATTCCTGATTGGTTATGGTGCCGGTGCCCGGACTATGCTACTGGGTTATTTTGTGAAGTTCGATTACGCGTGGGGCATCGAAGATAAATTTGTTAGTAAGCCCATAGCCTACTTAACATTAGGCTATGACTTTTAATCTATAAGTCGTGTCTGCTTTAGGTTACCAAGCCGCTCCTGCATAACAGGAGCGGCTTTTTTCTGGCTATTATAATCACAACATTCACCGATAATAATAAATGAAATCAATCCTCACTTATACGTAGTGTTATTGCAATAAAGAAGACCAATTGTGTTAAGCTTTTATTAAATGATCAACATATTATTTTAATAAAATAGACTAACTTAAACATATCGAAATCATTTAACCGATTAATAAAAGCTATATTTATCTATTTATTAGTACGCTATACCTTTCAATTGCCGAAATAGATTACTCAGTTGATAAATAAAGCTTTCGAAAAAGCCTCCCTGTAGCACTTTTGCTTCTATCCATGAATCGTGTAGTTCCCGACCTTAAAAGAACGATTTTGCTGGCTGCAATGCTTATTACACCAATGCTTGGTATTGCCCAGCCAAAATCCATTTGGATTGATACAGATATTCATTTAGGTAGATTTGGACGAGACGTTGATGATGGTCTCGCTGTAATGCAGGCTATCCGATCTAACCAGGTGGTAGTAAAAGGTATCAGCTTAACTTTAGCTATTGACCATGGCTATAAAGTAACTTCTCAGTTACTGGAGCGATGTGGAAAATCGATTCCACTTTACAAAGGTGCCAGCAGTTATAGGGGATTAGGTAAAGAAACAGACGCTGTAAAAGCATTAACGGAAGCACTTCGAAAAGAACGATTATCTATTTTGGTACTTGGACCAGCAACCAACATCGCTTCGGTCTTACTGCTTCACCCTGAACTTCAGCAACAGATCGTAGAGGTTGTGTTTTGTGGAGGCCGACAACCAGGAAAAGTCTTTAATCCTGCAACGGGTAGAATAAATCTTCCTGATACCAATTTTGAAAGAGATCCGGCAGCTTTTAAACTGATTTTAGAGACCAATACTCCTGTAGTTCTTGCTGGTTACGAGGCTTCTTCATCAGTCTATTTTAACAAAGAAGATATCCAATTTTTAAAAGAGAGCCCCAATGAAACCGACCAATGGCTTTATAAAAAACTAAGACACTGGCAGAAACTCTGGAGAATAGCCTTGGGATCAAAACGCGGATTTATTCCTTTTGATGCGGTTACGGCAGGTTGGCTAACGTCTCCGGAATATTTTTTATATTATAAAGATATTCCAGTCGCAATGAAACTGATGAAAAACGACTCAAAACTTTTTCGGCTATTTCACTCCAAAAAACTTTACTTACAGGTGAGCTACAATTATTTACCCGCTAAAACCGTCCAATACTGCTATGGCATTCAGCCCGAATACAAACAGGTTATGTTGCAATCATTAAGAGGGCAATCGTATTCAGACACTTTTCATATTCTGACTACTACAAATAAATAGGTACTGTATTTAAAAATATACAATTAAAAAGGCTCCTTATCGATTACATAAAAGAATAGCAAATCTGACTTAATCATGGTAGCATTTTAACATGGAACAAGATGTTTTGCCAATTCTACAGCGTGAGAAAACAAGGTTTTAGGTTGTAATAATCCTGATTGCCCAACTTGCACCAGGATGTAGCGACAGACAGATCATAATGCATCCCTTTAGCACTATTGATGATCTGAATCAGTATAAGGAAAGTGTTGGAACTGCAACAACTCCGACCTTCCTCAAGGACTCATAGTAGCCGTAAGTTGCCTTTCACACTTCCTGAAAAGTGAAAACTGTTAGGTTTTAACGTTGAAAGCCTGAAATTTGACGGTCTGTTCTCCGTTGATATGCCCGCTTTGCTAAAAAATTTTGCTGCCCTTTCGCTAATGCTCTTTATTGGCGGGTCCGCGCTGGCGCAGAAAGAAGTGTTGTATTCGCAGTATCTGGTCAATCCATTGAGCATCAACCCAGCTACGGCGGGTAGCCGGGAGTCGTTTCATCTGACGGCTTTTTTCCGGCGTAAATGGGTCACCCTACCTAACGCACCTGTAACCCAAAGTGTCTCAGCCGACGGCGCCGTGGCTCATGGGCGAGTTGGCCTGGGGTTCCAGGCGTTGAACGATCGAATGGGCTTGTTCGGGGCTACGGGCATATTTGGTAGCGTAGCATATCGATTTAACCTGCCAGCTTTGGCTAAGCTGTCCATTGGGGTGCAGGGGGGCGTCAACGTACTGCCCCTGTACGATTTTGCTACGGCCTCGGCCCTGAACCGGGCCATCCCAAGTTTTGGACTGGGCATCTACTATCAATCCGACCGGATTTTCGGGGGTATATCAGCTCCTGAACTGACTGGGCAGACGCTGGACCTAACCGGCCGGTTCGTGTACCGAAGTGCCCGACCGGTGATGCTTCAGCTTGGTTCGATGGTCGATGTTGACGATAACGTCGTGCTGATTCCATCGGTTCTGATCTCGAAAATTGCCAACCGGCCATTGGGCGTAGACCTGAATGCGCGCTTGTGGTTTAACGAGCAGTTTGGGCTGGGGTTGTCGTACCGACAAAATAGTCCCGGCATCGTTCAGACGACCTACGTACAGGCGCTGGCTGAGTACCAACTTACAAAGGCGATCCGGTTGGGGTATATGTTTAATTCAAAGACGCCCGAGAACCCCACCGCCGGACTGTATTTTCAGCAGAGTGTTCACGAAGTGATGTTTCGTTTCTCACCCAACGTACTGAAGTTTAGTTATTGAATAGAAGAGCCAGGTCAGACCGTTAGCCATTTAACGGTTTTCTGGGTAACTTAGTCCCGCAGAAACGTAATCCTATGCCCGCTTGAAGCCCCACGATGAGATTTCGAAGGACGACATGTTTCGCTATCTGACGGCCAGCAGTCGTATGTCCAACCAGCAAACTATTCAAAACCTGTACATCCCCAGTGACCTGGACCGGGAATTCCCACTGGCTCCGCACTTTGTCCAGACATTCGGCAGCTACCCCAACTACCTGCATTTCAG
>JAQBNX010000496.1 GCA_028288385.1 Spirosoma sp. | reverse complement strand
CTTCGTTACGTGCTACGTTGGCCGTCAGGTCGTCGTAGCTTATGACCCGAACGGCCGGATAGTTCCGGAATGCTTCTTCGATAAGCCGCATCATCTGCTCCAGGGGGAAGTAACGTTCTTTACGGGTATTCCGCCCGATACCGATCACCACTTCATCGAACAGTTTAAGGCCCCGCAGGACAATATCCTCGTGGCCTTTGGTAAACGGATCGAATGAACCTGGGAAAAGAGCAATACGCTTCATAATAAGATAATTGACGAGCGAAAAAGTGGGATAGCAGAAGCTCAAAGGCTCTCTGGTGTAAGCTAATGATTGGCGCTCATTCGCTCAATAAAGAAAGTCCGAACAGGCTCAGGTAGCGGTGTTCGGGTAAATCGTCGAACTCCCTGACCAAACTCAGGCCAGGGGGCGTATGACCGAACAACAGATTTGGTAGAAACCGGCTGAGCGACGTATAGGACTCGGCGAAGGGAGTAATCTCGCCGTATAGAATAACATTGGCTGTTTCGGGCAACAACTTAAGTTCATCCAGTACGTAGAGAACGTAGTAGGACAGGTCCTGCACATTCCGAAAGCCAAACCGGTTGCAATAGCGCAGTTGCTGCGATTCGCGACAGATAACCGTAACAAACTCGTCGTCAAAATACAGCCAGACATTATGCGCCGTAAGCGTATTGCGAGCCAGGTCGGCTGTGGCCTGGATGAGCGCACCGGTCTGATGAACAAACGTGAGTGACTGGAGTGGAAAAACACCCGCAAAGTAATCAGCCAGCGGATGTTCCAGATTGAAAACCGATAGGAATCCTTCGTCCTCGTGCGTATACGCATGAGCAAACTCGTGGGCGGGCAACGGATTGCCGCGCATCAGGGCTAAGTAACTACCGGCGTATTCTTTTCTAAACAACGGCTTGGGAACCAGCGTAAACGAAGCCGAATTAACACCAATTCGAATTTCCTGCCAGGGAGCGGCCGATAACACCAGGTGATCGCGTAATACGTCTGGAAGCACGTCCGTTAGGGCATGGTCGGTCAGCAGTGACGGAAACGTGTAATCTTCCAGATAGGAACCCCGACGGCGCTCGTCCTGCACCAGAAACCGCAGCCGGCCACGCCCAACGTCAATGCATAGTACTGACGTAGCGGCACGGGCCGGATCGAACGCGCTGGAACGGATTTTTGCAGTGGGTTTAAGGGTTACAACACTTGACACAGGGTTAGGGAAAGAAGCCGTTAGTTATTAGCAAAAGTCGATGGATTGACAGAATGCAGCGCCGTTGGGTGTATGGCAATAAACTAAAGTAGTAGCCAGCTTTAGGGCTGCAAATAGCCCCGCAACCGGAACACATCGTCGAGTGAGTTGCAATGCCTAAACAAGGCGTGAACTTCTTCCGGTGGGTAGGCTTTGATTTCTGCGAAAGTCATCAGCCTGACTTCCTCAATAATCTGCTCGTGGATGCCCATTTCAGGATCGACGCCCTGCCTGAGTGTTCCGCCCCGACCATGAACCACAAAAAACAACTCGAGCGCATGAAGCGGGGACTGCATGAATTCGTTAACAAACAGGAGGTCGCCTATTTCGACAATCAGACCCGTTTCTTCGGCAAACTCCCGAATCAGGGCATTGGGGGCAGATTCGCCAAACTGCGCCCCACCCCCGGGCGGGCACCAGAACGTATCGGTCGGGCCAATGCCCCGATGACGCACCATCAGCAGGCGGTCGCCTTCACAATACAGACCGCAAACGCGCAGCCGCAGCCGATTTCCGTATAATTTAAGCACTTCCTGCCGGGGCAAGTCAACCTCGGGCGTATTTACTACCTGCGTCACCGTACAATAGCTATTTTGGGACGCAAAGGTAAGAAACGGCGGGTCAATACGGACTTCCTGATATATAGCTTTCGAGCGAGTCGATGCGGGTTTTCTGATCTCGAATGATGGCCGTCACTACGTCGTTGATGGAGATGATACCCACCAGTTCGCCATTGTCCATAACGGGCAGATGACGAATGTGCTTATCTGACATCAGGAACATACACTCCTCTATACTCTGCTGTGGCTCAATGGTAATGACTACCGATGTCATTACCTCGCTGATGCGCGTATCACCCGAGCTACGGTCTTTTAGTATGACCTTGCGGGCATAGTCCCGCTCTGAGAAAATACCCGTCAGCCGACCATCGTCAACTACCAGTACGGCGCCAATATTTTTTTCAGCCATGAGTTTAAGCGCGTCCAGTACGGTTTGGCCGGAGGTGACCGTGTATAACGCATTAATGGCTTTCCCCTGAAGTATTTGACTTATTCTCATGATTGCGAAGGGTTAATTAGCCGGTGAATGTACTGAAAAAGATAAAATCAGTAAAATAAAAAAGTACAAAAAACCAAAAAACAGTCAAATTTCTTTGTCCCACCTCCACTCCATTCCTTCTCTTTTTGCTTTGCCTATTTTTTTGTAAATTAGACCCATGAATGAAACACAAACGGCTGCCCAGTTGCTGGCCAAACGTTTCCCTTATAAGCCCACATCCGGTCAGGTGCAGTTCTTCGACCAAATTGGCGCATTCATCACGCCCGAAGAGATAGAACGCTATAGGGACTGCTTCCTGCTTAAGGGTTATGCCGGTACTGGAAAGACCACCCTCGTTGGCACGTTAATTAAAGTACTGCCCCGTTTTGGCTATAAATCGGTGTTACTCGCGCCCACCGGTCGGGCGGCTAAGGTAATGTCCAGCTACGCCAAAAAACCCGCCCAGACCATTCACCGAAAAATATACCGGCAGGTGGCCGACCCCGGTTCAGGAACGCTGGCCTTTGAACGCCAAAAAAACTACCACGAAGACACCCTCTTTATTGTCGACGAAGCATCGATGATATCCGACGAAGCCGACTTCGGCGGCAAGGGCCTGCTGACTGACCTGATCGATTACGTCTTTGAGAATAGCGGCAATAAATTGCTGCTCGTGGGCGATACGGCCCAGTTGCCGCCCGTTGGCCGCGAGCTGAGTCCCGCCCTTGATTCGGGCTTTCTGGCCAGTTCATTCGATATGACCGTTGTTGAACAGGAACTAACCGAAGTCATGCGACAGGACGAAGAATCCGGGATTCTTTACAATGCTACCGGCCTCAGGATGCTGCTCGATGGCCTGGAACCGGCTTCACCCACGCCCAAAGCTGTTGGGTTCGAAGCGCTGCTGAACAACAGCAGTTCGGCATCCAATCGTCATGACGTACCCGTGATTCCGCCCGATATCCGGCTGAACGTTGGGTCATTTC
>JAQBNX010000721.1 GCA_028288385.1 Spirosoma sp. | reverse complement strand
CCTCTTCGACGGGTCTGCGCTGCTGTGAAGCCCAGTAAACTTTAAACAGGAGGTAGAATAGCTCTATTTCTTGGAACAGGAAACATCAGGTCATACGGAGCATCGTTTTGCGCAAGAAGGCTAAAATTCCACTACCCGGATCGTTGTCATTGGAAGCGGACGTTCCGGCCAGCGCCTCAGTGCGGCGCCACCGTGGCGATATCATGTCTGTAGAGAAACGTAGCGCAGTGATGGCCCGGATCAAAGGCCGAAATACAGGCCCGGAGCGCGCTGTCGAGGCGCTACTTCTGAGCGCTGGCGTAACCTTCGAAAGCCATGCTGGTGATCTGCCGGGGCGCCCTGACTTCGTGCTACGCAATGCCCTAGTTGCTGTTCTCGTGGATGGAGATTTCTGGCACGGCTGGCACTTCCAGAAGTGGCGCGACAAGCTGTCGCCAGCGTGGGAGGCAAAAATCGAAGCGAATCGGCAACGTGATGCGCGGAATATCCGTCAGCTTCGCCGAGAAGGATGGATCGTGGTCCGGCTCTGGGAGCATCAAATCAAGCGAAAGCCGGCGGATTGCCTACGCCGTATCATCGAGGCACTCCAGCGCCGTCCAGAAAATGGATCATCCGCTCAAAGGGACGGCTAGCCGATGATGCTCAAGCCTGGTAGGACCAGGTCCGATGCGGATTCGAACACTTGACCTCTTCTGTGGAGGCGGCGGCAGTAGCTACGGGGCACGTCGCGCTGGAGCCCAGATTGTTTGTGGCATTGATGCGTGGGGGGTGGCTGTCGAAACGTATCAAGCGAATTTCCCTGAGGCGCAGGCTTTGCTGCTGGAGCTCAGCGATACGACCATGGTGGCGGGAATTAGTGGGCTGGAGGAGATCGATCTCCTGCTCGCATCGCCCGAGTGCACCAACCATACCCTGGCACGGGGCAGCAGGCCGATTGACGAAGCCAGCAGGGGCACAGCTACATACGTCGTGGGGTTCGCGCGCGTCCTCCAGCCTCGGTGGATTGTCGTTGAGAATGTAATCCAGATGCGGTCCTGGGATGGGTACCCTAACCTCCTCAATTCGCTTGAAAATCTGGGCTATCACCTCCGTGTTGAGGTCCTTAACGCATCCCAGTTCGGCGTGCGGCAATCAAGGCGACGTCTTTTCATCATAGGCGACCGCCAAGCCCCTCCCCCTCGCATTGCGCGACGGAAA
This sequence comes from Spirosoma sp., assembly GCA_028288385.1. Lineage (GTDB taxonomy): Bacteria > Bacteroidota > Bacteroidia > Cytophagales > Spirosomataceae > Spirosoma. Next base: position 1,978 of record JAQBNX010000721.1, on the reverse strand, counting down.
GGCAAGTCGCCTGCCGCAGCTGGCATTCTTGATCCAGTTGGCACTTGGCGATCGCGACCGCTGTATACCCCCAAAAGAGCTGCTGCGACGATCGAGCGGGCCGAGCGAGCCATGACCGAGCTCGGCATGTACGAGGATTTCCTCATCGTCTACTACGGCAGCGATGGTGCTGGAGGCTGGCAGCCACTCGATCGGCCACTCCGCACGATCACCACGCTGGACCGCTTTGCCCTGGTGACCTGGGAAGGCCGGGAAGCGCAAATTCGAATGCTGCAGCCGACAGAACTGGCTCGTGCCATGGGTTTCGAGCTGGACTTCTCGCTTGCTGCGGCTCCCAGCAGGCGTGATCGCATCAAGGTTCTGGGCAACGGCGTGGCGCCACCTGTAATGGAAGCGATTGTCCGCAGCCTGACCTCCAATTCTTGAACTGGCGACATCATTGCAGGCGGTCCCACCGCGTCCTGGCCAGCAAATGTCCCGCGAATCAGTTCGATCTGGCATACCCAGCCGGTTGCCGCAATGTGTGCAGGCTTTGCCGATGGCTCACGGTTTCAATGATTTGTTCCTGGTAGAGCGCTTTTCTGGTAGCAAGGTAGCGCGCTATACGGAGTATCGACTGTGGCAAAGATCATCGTGGTCGCGTCGAGCAAAGGCGGCGTGGGCAAGACCCTCGTGTCCATGGTGCTGGCGAGCCGCCTAGCCACCGAAGGGCTCCGTGTAGGGGCGATCGATGCTGATCCGAACGGGGCGCTTGCAGACTGGCGGGCCAACGTGTGGGACGGCCCATCCTTCGTGGTCGAGGCTGAGGCTGATGCGGCCCGGCTCGCGCACCGGATTCCCGATCTGGCCGCCACAACCGATCTGCTGATCGTCGACACGGCCGGTTTCGGCAACCAGGCGGCTGCCGCGGCGATCGCCAGTGCGGACGCCGTCATCGTTCCGATGCTGGCAAGCCGTGCCGACATCGCCGAGGCTACCAGGACCGTGCAGCTAGCCCAGGGCTTGGCCCGGGCTGCCCGCCGCGACATCCCTGCTCGGGTGCTGAGGAACAAGGTCAATGCGCGGACGGCCGTGGCCCAGCATGCCCGTGTCGAGGTCGAAAGCGCAGGCCTGCCCCTCCTGGCGACCACGCTCAGCCAAGTCGTCGCCTACACGGAGCTGACCCACAACGGACGGCTGCCGCGCCAGGCGCCGGCTGCGATGGAGATCGAGCGGCTGGTGGACGAGTTGCGGAGCGCAGGCTGGCTACCGCCGAGAGCGGGCTAGCCGGGTAGCGCGGTATCGAGGTACCTAGTATCCAGATAGCTGAGTATCTAGGTACCTCGCTAGTGAGATGGCAGGATGGATCAGCGCATGTCAGCGAAAGGTTTCAAGCGTGCCGTCGCTACGCCGCCGAGCGGAGGCGATGCTCTCGCAGCCGCACCTATGTCCCCTCCACCGCCGGAGCCACGCCGTGACCCAGTTGCAGCCCTGGCCGCAGCCGCCACGGTTGCGCCGACGCTGCCGCCAACGCGACTGGACGTGACTGCACCACAGGATCCCATCGCGCAGCTGAACCTGAAGGTCCGGACGAGCCTCATCGACCAGCTTTCCCAGGTCGCGGCACGCGAAGGCACGACGCAGAAGGTCATCGTCTGCCGGGCACTCTCGGCGGCGGGCTACCGGGTGCATCCGGATGATCTGGCCGACCGAGGCAACCATCGGCGGCACAGGCCATGACCTAATTTGTCAAAACTGGTAGCGAGGTAGCGAGGTAGCGAGGTAGTCTTATATCGAACTAGCGGGATAACGCGCCACCTGATCTTCAGGAGGGTCTGCAGGACCCAAGTCGGCTTCTCTGGAAGTGGGACTCTACTGACGCTGCCCTGGTCCGAGTCGGTTGCAAGTTAATTATGATTCGATCTCGGACCATCCACAGCCAAAGGACTTATCCAGGGGACTCTACTGACGCTTTATGGGACTCTACTGACGCGAATCC
>JAQBNX010000867.1 GCA_028288385.1 Spirosoma sp. | reverse complement strand
CTTCTACCCTGGCCCGGAGGATGCGGGGCCGGAACGGTTTGGCGATGTAGTCATCAGCCCCGGCCTGCAGTCCCATGAGCACATCGTGCTGGTCATTGCTGGCGCTGATGATGAGGATGTAGGCGTCGCTGATCGCCCTGATCTGCCGGGTCGCCTCCAGCCCGTCCATGCCGGGCAGGTGCAGGTCCGTCGTCACCAGGTCCGGGTTGTATTGCCGGACGGCCTGGACGCCTTCGCTGCCGCTCATGGCCGTGTGGACAGTGAAACCGGCCTGACGCAGCAGCACGGAAAGGATGTCACTGATGTCCGGGTCGTCCTCGATCACCACGGCTGTCAACTGCTCGTTCATCGGATTGCCCGGCGTCAGTTCCGCGCGCCAGTGCCGGGAAGGGCGTAGCCGAGGGTGAGGGTGTCCAGGACGGTCTGGCGGGTGAAGACACCCGTGCCGGGTGCCGTTTCGGTCAGCAGATCAAATGTGAAAACGACCTGCGTGCTGTGCGCGGTCGGATTCGCAGGGACCACTACCCCGGAGGAGTAGGAGAACGGCGGTTCGACGGCGAAGTCACCCTGGTCGTTGGCCAGGACCGCGCCGAGGGCGTCGACGCGGGCGTTGAACCTGGTGACCTTGATCGCGTCCCCGTCCGGGGCGCCCTCAATGTGGGCGCTGAGACGGATGATCGGCGCCTCATCGGGTGTCAGGCGGGCCACGTCGTCCGTCAGCCAGTAATCGACGACGAGGTTACGGGCCGCAGCCCCCAAAGTGTGGGTCACGGATCCGTGGCTCAGGTCGCCCGGCACGGGCACCCAGGCCGGTGCTTCCGGTGCGGGGGATTCAGTGCCGGCAGCGGCCGGCGACGCATCACTGGGTGCTGCTGCTGGGGTGGTGGGCTGGATGGCGGCGACCTGCTGCGCGGACGGGGCGCCGGTGGGGCCGGGCATGCCCGGGACGGAGCAGCCCGAGACGGCCACGACGGTCGCCAAGGCCAGAACCGGAAGGGACACCGCGGTAATCCGGCGGCGGGAGCGGAGAGGGGAGAGGGGCATGGTGATGTCCTTGATGGAATGCAGGGCCGGTCCCCGGGAGGTGCCGGTGGTCCCGGGAGACTGGTGGGTGCGGTGGCGTCGTGTTTCCTGTCGGCTGCGCCGGTGCCTCGCCGGGCTCATACGTGGAACCCGCGGTGGCTGCGGAGGGTTTTGCGGAGCATGAACGTGGTCTGGACCATGGTCGTGATGTACAGGACGGGCCAGCCGATCGACAGGATCCCGGACTGCAGGTCGACGGGAAGCTGCAGCCAGGCGTAGATCATGCCCGCCCCGACGACGAGGAACACCACCGCGGGCATCAGGTACGCGCTGCCGGAACCGCGTTCGGCCCGGGCCTGGGCGGCCCAGTTATCGGTCTGGGTGCTGGTGAAGAACTTCGACCAGGCGCGCACGAAGTGGCCCATCCGCAGCCACAGATAGATTTCCGCGGGCAGCGCCAGGAGCGCGAACGCGATGTCCTTGCCCGTTTTGCCCTGGATGGACAGAGCGATGCGGAGGTTCAGGATCACGGCGACCAGCGGGGGGATCAGCCACACCGGGTAAAACACGTACGCGTGGATGCTCAGGGACGCGGCCAGCAGCATGATGAAGGACACGCGGGTCAGGATGTTGATGACCATGGAGGCGTTTTCGCTCCACCGCAGCCTCAGGTTCGGGTGGAAAGGCTGACCGGGGGTGTTGCTGCGCTGGCCGGGCCACATCAGGTCGATCGCGCCGTAGTTCCATTTGACCTGCTGCCCGTCGAGGGCACGCAGCGTGTCCATGCCGCCGACGGAGGCGCGGGCCCGGGCGGAAATCTTCGTGGCGTACCCGATGTTCTTGATCTGCAGCGACAGGAGGGAATCCTCCACCTCGGAGTCCTTCACCCACGGGGTGGACTGCCGGTTATCGACCATGACGTTTTTCAGCGCCTCCATCGACAGCAGGGAACACTGGCCGCCCAGGACGGCCATGTTCCGTCCGCGCAGCAGGTTATCCATGTTGAACGCGGCGAACTGGGCACGTTGCCCGGCGGTGAGGAACTTCGCCGTGAAACCCCGCTTCTGGGGTTCGGCTACGGTATAGATCGCGGAAATGCCGCCGATCCGGGGGTCGCTGAGGATCTCCTCTTCCAAATGCTCCACGGCGTGCCGGTCAGCGACCGTGTCACCATCGACACCGAGGAAGTAGTCATAGTCATCGCAGACCTGGGCGAACCCATAATTCAGGGCACCGACCTTCTTGTCCTTGTTGGACCCGATGTCGTGGATGAACACCTCGGTCCGGTACGTCGTGTCCTGATAAACCCTTTCGTGGGGTCCGGCGAATTCGCGGGCGACGTAGAAGGTTTCATCGGTGGAGTTGTTCACCACGACGTGGATGACATCGGGCAGGCGGGTCTGCTTCAGCAGGGCCTGGAGGACCTCCGCGATGGTGTCCTCTTCGTTGTACGCCGGGATGACGCAGGCGATGGTCGCCCGGTCCGTCCCGTGGCCCTGCTTTTGTTGGGGGAGGACCGACAGGTAGTCGGACTCCGTTCGGTCCTGGATAAGTGCAGTCACTTCATGTCTCCGTTTGCTGTTCGGTTGGATTGGTTCCCATCCTGAACAGCCGGCCTTAACCCTTACTGAAGGTCCGCCCTGACCTTCGGTTAAGAATTCACCGCATTCTGAAGATTTCCCCGGCCCACGTAAAGAACTGCCCCACTATTGGGCAGGCCTTGACCAGGCGTTGGGGGGAATCCAAGAAATGGGAAACACGGACACCACCAGCCCCACGTCCCGTCGATCCGGGTTCCACACCAACGGGCCGCGTGGTGGACGGAACGTGCGGGCCGGTCGGGCACTGAAGCAGTGACCGGACGCCGACGTGGGCTTTCATGCCCTGCGGACGCCGCCAGGCGGGACATCAACGGATCGCTCCACCATTCCTCAAGATCCGGAGGAGGTGGGAGCCCCCCGCCCCGGCCCACATCAGCAGGCTGACCGCGGCGGTGCGAATGTTATCAACACTGCAGGGACATCGTCGGGTGAGGTACGAGCAATGCCCGGATCTCCGTGGGTTGCCGGCGGTCCCGCCGCGGTGTCAGCGACGGTCAAAAAGTGAACCCTGTCGGGGGCGGCGAATCCAGTGGTCGTCACAATGGCTCAGCTTCCATCGTCAACGGTACGCGGCGGTGCGGCACCGGCAGAGGTGGAGCCGTGTGGACGTGGTGATCGTCATTCCGGGGTTGATTAGGCAAACCTTAAGCGGCAACCGGCCCGAAACTTAAGCTCAGCCCGCCACAGTAGGTGCTGTCACATGAAACGACACAGGGAACGGGTCGGTGGCGGTGCGTCCCCTGAGACCGGACGCCCCCCAGCCGCCACTGGTCCTCCTGTGCACGCCTTGCGACAGCCGGCGGTGGTGCGCTCTCTGAGACCGGAGCACCCCACCACCGTCGGCCCCGCCCTTGCCCCACCCGCACCGTCAGCGTTGCCGGAGAGACGGGAACTGTCATGTCCACGGACATCAAAGAACGGGCCCGTGCCGCAGAGAAGGATGTGGCGCGGGCGCAGCGGTCCACAACGACCGGATCCCCAGCTAGACACACCTATTGGCTGTTGCCCCCCAGGGATAGCCCGTCCCTCCGAATACCGCGTGAAGGTGCGGAAGGTCGATGCCGGCGATACGGACAGGCCTCCGCTGAGAGGCGGCACGGGTCATGAACGATGCAGGCCCACCGGGAGTGGTCGTCATTTTCCCGAGAATCAGAAGGAACGACCGGATCCCGGACCTCACCATTCCGGCCACGACCGAAGGTGAGCTCCGCGCGGCGATCCACGACCATGTCAGACCCTTCATGGAAGACTCCAACTTCCGTATCGAACTCGAGGGAAACGGAGGGTGGATCAACGCCGGTATCTACAACGCGGGCACCTTCTCCATCCGCGATGCGTCCCGCCAGGACCAGGCATCAACAGCATCATCCGGATACCCACGCAGCCCCCTCCATGCGGACGGGTCCGTACATCCGGCAGGCGAGGTCAGATCATCCCCGGTTGCTTACCGCTCAGGTTCACACCGTCCTTGCTGGCCCCATCGCCCACCTCCATGGTGAGTAACGCTTCACCTTGGAGGGCTGACGGCACGTAACGGAACGGACCGCGGCTTCGTCCGGCCGGGCAGTACATCAGATGCCTGCTCCGCGCGGTTCCCCCACGATGGACCAGCCCCACTCAATCCCTACGACCGGTGGAGAGATCCGGAGTGCAGGTCCACAACCGCCGATCCGCACGGCTGCCGTGGTGTCAGGGGCGGGCCAGTACAGCGAAATAACCAGGAACGTGTTGCGGGAACCCCCGGGGATTTCATGGGTACCACCTCGATGTTCATATGCCCGTCCTTGATCAGCTGCCAGGGGGGGCGGTGAAGATGCGGTGGCGTTCCCTGGCGCCGAAGTGGCCGGGGCGGGGAAGGTTTTTCAGGGCGCGCTGCAATTGGCCGGGGACGCTTTGCCTGGTGGCGCCCAGGTGATCCAGATAGGCGAGGCTGTTACCCCGGAAGTTGGTTTCGGCCAGGAACACCCTCCCGCTGTTCCCTATAACGGTGCGGAGGTTGGCAGCAAGGCATGCCTGCTTGCCGGGCTTCAGGACGTGAGAAACTCCGCGGACAAAAACGTTGGCTGGCCCCATCCGCTCCAGCAAGTAATCTCCCGCTCCTGCCTTCGTCGCATCCATGACCATGAAACTGGCGTTGGGTATCTCTTCAGCTTCCCTTTTCGCTCTTGCGACCGCGCCGGCAGCCACATCGATGCCGAGCACGGGGAAAAAGGCCGGCAAGCCAGCGGGCGTGTGTTCCGTTGCCGCACCCCACGTCGATCACCGGAAGGGCCGGATCGAAATGGGCGACAACGATGTCGGAGTACTGTGCCTGCTCGGTCTCGGATCCTGCGTCCCACAGCACATCCCTAAAACGGCCGGTGGCGCGGATCCCCCGCCAGTATCCCTCCCACGCGGTGTGCGGGTTTCTCGGTGCCCCGGCAGCCAGGCGCGCCACTGTCGGGACAAGGAGCATCTGTTCCCAAAGCTTTGACATGGCGCCCACTCTACCGAGGCGACAGGGGAACCCGGAGCCGGTCCAGTACCTCCCCGGCCGGCACCGGCCGACCGTAGTAATAGCCTTGCCCGTAGAGGTAGCCCATGGCCTGCAACTGGGCTGCCTGCTCGCCCGTTTCAATGCCTTCAACTATGGCTTGCAGCCCCGCAGAGGAAATGAGCTGCAGAATGGCGGCGACAAACCTCTGTTGCTGCGGATCCGAACATATGTCCCGGATCAGGGAATGATCGACGTTCACCGTGTCCGCGGGAAGTGACCGAAGATAGCTGATGGACGAATATCCGGTACCAAAGTCATCAATCTGCAGGCCCACGCCCAGGTCCCGAAGCCTGCCCAGTACCTGCTCTTCGGCTGTTCCCCTGGACATCAGCACCGTTTCGGTGATCTCCATAACCAGGCGCTGCGGATCCACCCCGTGCGCGGTCAGGGTATCCCTGACATCTTCCAGCAGGTCACTTCGGAGCAGTTCGACGGCGGAGAGGTTGACGTGCAGCCGGAAGTCCGCCAGGTCCGGGGCAGCATTGTGCCAGGCGCTCATTTGTCTGATTGCTTCATGCAGGACCCACCGTCCCAGCTCGAGGATCAGGCCCGTTTCCTCAGCGATCTGAATGAAGCTGTCGGGCATGATGGTTCCCTGCACGGGGTGGTGCCATCGAAGAAGGGCTTCGAGGGCCGTTACCCTGCCCGAGGCCAGCTCGATCACGGGCTGATACTGCAGTTCCAGTTCACCCCCGGCAACAGCGCGGCGCAGTTCCGCTGTTGTGCGAGAACGTTCCCGGACGGCGTCAAGCATCTCGGGTTGGAACAGTTGGACGTTGTTCCGTCCCTGGGCCTTCGCCTGATACATGGCAATGTCGGCATCGCGCATGAGCGCCTCGGCCGGATACCCAGGCGTGCCGATGCAAACCCCGATGCTGGCCATCGCCCACACCGTGTCGGTTCCGATCTGCACACCTTCCTGCAGCCGCTCTGAAACCCGGCGCGCGATGTGCAGGACCTCCTCATCCGCCGACTCGGTAATGACAACAGCAAACTCGTCTCCTCCGAGCCGGGCCACCGTATCGGAGGCCCTGACTGCGGACCGGAGACGACGGGCGACCTCCACCAGCACGGCGTCACCGGCACCATGGCCCAGCGTGTCATTGATGACCTTGAAGGAATCCAGATCCAGCACCAGCACAGCCGGGGACGTGCCGTCGCCGGCTGTGGCCAGGGTTGCCTCCCGGATCCACTCGTAAAGCAAGGTCCTGTTAGCAAGCCCGGTCAGAGCATCCGTTTTGGCCATCTGTTCCAGCCCCGCCTGCGTCCGCCGCAACATGGCCGTACGGTCGGCAACACGCTGTTCCATATCGGAGTGAATATACTCAAGTTCCTCCGCCAGCAGGTTGACACCCGTGATCACGGCATCGATGTCATCCCGGCGTCCGGAAGGTTCGATGCGTGCGTTCAGCTCACCGGCGGCCAACCGGACAACACCGTCCACCAACTGCTGCAGACGCGGGTCCTGAGTATCTTCCTCCGGGCTCATATGATGCAAACGCCCATCCCACAACGGGCAGTCCGGATCCCTGCAGAACCCCTTCGCAGTACCGGCTGCTGCCCCAGGTGCATCCTGAATCGGAGTGTCTTCACGTCAGGATTCCTAACCTTCCCGGCAACAATTTTCCATCTGGTGCCGGCCTCCGCTCGAAGTGCAGGAGCGCCAACCCGCGTGAGCCGAACCAGTCGGTCAGCGAACCCGAGGACCAACAAGGCTGCCAGCCCCTCTACCGGGAATATTCAAGCGGCCAGAACACCAGGGTCCAGCACCGCCGGTTCCCGCCGAGGTCAGGAACCGGCTGGCCCGCACAGCGGCGTTCCAGCACTCAGGAGCCAGCCATAAGCCAGTTCACTGCTTCATCACGCGAAGTGAAAAACCGGGTCGGACAGGGCGGGACATGCACCCCAAGAAAAAAATTCGCCAGGACCCGGT
>JAQBNX010000579.1 GCA_028288385.1 Spirosoma sp. | reverse complement strand
GGTCATTTCGGGACATTTTCAAGATGCCAATGACCAAACTGGAAGATGGTATTCAGTATGCTTACAACAAGTATGGCCGGGAAAATACGGTAATCTTGTGCCGGTCCAACAAAGCGGCCGTGCAGTACAACCAGTTTATCCGGCGCATGATTGACCAGTGTGAAGAAGAACTCGACGCCGGAGATATGCTGATGATTGCCCGAAATAACTATACGGTGCTGGAGGAAGATTCACCAGCCGGTTTTCTGGCCAACGGAGAGTTTGCGGAGGTGCTCAAAATTCGTCATAAAGAAGAAATTCACGGGTTCCGGTTCGCTACGGTCACGCTACGTCTGGTGGACTATGAGGAGCAGGCCGACTTCGATGCCAAAATCATGCTCGACACCCTCCATACACCCGTACCATCGTTGTCCTCGGAGCAGTATAAGGCTCTGTATGAAAGTGTGGCCAAAGACTATTTTTACATTAAAAGCAAGAAAGAACGGTCAGAAGCTATCCGGCGCGACCCCTATCTGAATGCCTTACAGGTAAAGTTTGCTTACGCCCTTACGTGCCACAAAGCGCAGGGCGGACAATGGAACGCCGTATTTATTGACCAGGGTTTCCTGCCCGACGGCCAGGTGAACAACGAGTTCGTGAGGTGGTTATATACAGCTATGACGCGGGCAACGGACGAAGCATTTCTTATGAATTTTAACCCACAGTTTTTCGGATCCTAATTTTCAAGAAACTGATCGGTTACTTGTCTGCTTATACCCATCACTATCACTTATTCTTATGTCATTAGACTGGATTACAAGTGCTTGCATAGGAGTCGGTTTGGCGGCATGCTGCGGATTTCGGGTGTTTGTACCCTTACTCATTGCCAGCATTGCCACCAAATTAGGAATTATCGGTGTGATGGACGGCTTTGAATGGCTTAGCCAATGGCCTGCCCTGATAGGTCTCTCGGCTGCAACTATTTTTGAACTCGGTGCCTACTACATTCCCTGGCTCGACAATGTGCTCGATACGCTGGCAACGCCCGTGTCCATTGCTGCCGGTACGTTGCTTAGTACGTCGTTTCTCCACATAGATTCGCCAGTTATTCAGTGGGGACTGGGCCTGATGCTAGGGGGCGGCTCGGCAGGCATTGTGCAGGCAGGTACGAGCTTACTCCGGCTGGGTTCAACAGCCACCACGGGTGGTCTGGGCAATCCTGTGGTAGCCACAGGCGAAAATATTGCTTCATTTGGCTTTTCCATCCTGACGGTTTTACTTCCTCTGGTGGCGATTCTAGTCGTTGGCGTTGTGGTCATTTTTATCATTAGTCAGTTGGCCCGCAAACGAAAAGTATGGTTCACCCGGAGAACCTGAGTGACGTAATAAAAACAAAAAGCCGGACACTTGTCCGGCTTTTTGTTTTTATTACGTCATATCCTTATAACGCTGCGACTGTTCGGTGGACAAACGCCGTCAGGTCAGCGCCGGTCAGCATGTTCTGCGCCAGCAGCGCCAGGTCATAAGTTTGCTTCACGAGGGTCTTCTGCGCATCGGCGTCGGTCTCGGCTATAATTTTACCAATTAGGGGGTGGTTGGCATTTACCACTACGTTATAATTGTTTGGCAGGTTACCGTAGAACGATTGCTCGCCCGACAAGGCCGACATGTCCTTCATTCGGCGCATGAACTCCGGCATCGTAATGGTAACGGGAAGTTCATCAACCGGCTGCGCTTCAACACTTACCGTTAGTGACTTACTGTCCAGCACCTGCTCAAATACTTCCTTCAATTTTGTCCGCTCATCTTCTGATAGGACGGCTTCATTATTCAGCCCTTTGTCAATCAGTTTATCGAGCGTATCGGCATCGACCCGTACGAAGTGCACTTTCTCCAGCTTGTATTCCAGGGCGTTGATGAAGTGCGGGTCAATGACATTATCCATCAAGAGGACATCGTACCCACGCCGAACGGCTGAAGCAATGTACGCATCCTGTTGCTTCCGGTCAGTCGTGTAGAGCATAACCAGCTTCTCGTTTTTATCAGTCTGGTTAGCCTGGATTTTCTCGCGGTACTCATCCAGCGTAGCGTATACATTCTCGGTATTTTTTAGCAACACGAAGTTTTTGGCTTTCTCCCAAAACTTCTCATCGCTCAGAATACCATACTTGATAAATAACCCAATGTCATCGAACTTCTCCTCAAATCCTTTGCGATCGGCATTGAACAGGTCAGCGAGTTTATCGGCGACTTTGCGGGTGATATAGCCGTTGATTTTTTTGACGTTACTGTCAGCCTGTAGAAAACTCCGCGATACGTTCAATGGAATGTCGGGCGAGTCAATGACGCCGTGGAGCATCATCAGGAAATCGGGCACTACGTCCTTCACCTCATCGGTGATAAATACTTGCCGGCTATAAAGCTGTATTTTCTCGCGCTGGAACCGGAGTTCATTTTTGATACGTGGAAAATAAAGTATCCCCGTCAGGTTAAATGGGTAATCGACGTTGAGGTGAATCCAGAAAAGCGGCTCCTCCCCCATCGGATACAGTTCGCGGTAAAATGACTTGTAATCTTCATCGGTCAGGTCGCTGGGCGATTTCGTCCAGATGGGCGTTGTGTTGTTTATCGTCTCGCCATCGAACTCAACCGGGGTTGGCAGGAACCGGGCATACTTATCCAGGATACTCCGTAGCCGGCCTTTGTCAATGAACTCTTCCGAGTCGGGCGCAATGTGCAGGATGATGTCGGTGCCGCGCTCTGCCCGGTCAGCAGTCGTCAGTTCAAACTCGGTCGAGCCATCGCACACCCACCGTGCGCTCTCTGCGTCTTCACGGTACGATTTGGTAACAATTTCTACTTGTTCGGCTACCATGAATGCCGAGTAGAAACCCAGGCCAAAATGACCAATAATGGCTCCTTTGTCGTCGGTCTTATCTTTGTATTTCTCCAGAAAATCCGACGCGCCCGAGAAAGCAATCTGGTTAATGTATTTTTTGATTTCATCGGCCGTCATGCCGATACCGTTATCACTGACGGTTATCGTTTTAGCTTCTTCATTTAGCGATACCGTTACTTTCAGATCGCCCAGTTCGCCACCAAATTCACCAAATGATGCCAGTTGCCGCAGTTTCTGGGTAGCGTCGACCGCATTAGAGACCAGTTCGCGCAGGAAAATTTCGTGATCGGAATACAGGAATTTCTTGATGATCGGGAAGATATTCTCGGTATGGATCGAGATCTGGCCCCGTGTGGATTCGCCCCGCGTGGATTCGCCTTTTTCGTTTTGTACGGTTTCCATCGTATGTGATAAAAGTTGAAGGTATTGCTATCGGGTCGGGCGTCAAATCCTGTTCCAATACAGGCCTGGCTGACAGATTGACAGAGTTAAGCCGGTTATTAGCCATTTATTGGAAAAGCCGTACCTTGGTTGTAGAGAAAATAATACGTTACTGGATGCTAGCATACACCGACATTACGCTTCCTAACCTCGAAATGCTGCGTTTACAGCCCGGAACAGCTGTGGTGGATGTGCGGGACGAATGGGAGTTCGACGAATTTAACATTGGCGGGTTCAACATTCCACTGCCCGATTTACGCGCTCGTAAAGCAGAACTGTTACCGTTCGATGCGGTAATTGTTCTTTGTGAGAACGGTGCCCGCAGCCGTGTGGCAGCTAAGGATTTAAGGCGCCAACCTGAGTTTAAAGACAAAACGATTTATCACCTTCAGGGGGGAATAACGGAAGCCGTAGACTAACTACGTAACGATTGTGAAGATTGGCTTAGCCGCTTGTTTTTCTTTATGTGGCAGGTTGATCTGCAAAATATCATGTGCATTCACCCGGATTAGTTGGGACAATTGGTTCAGGGGCAGATCATTGCGCTCGAAACCGAATGGTTCTTCGATTTCCTCCCCAATCAGTTCCAGGCCG
>JAQBNX010000420.1 GCA_028288385.1 Spirosoma sp. | reverse complement strand
GGCTTCCAAATTCAGGTGGTCTTATTGCACCAATTGCATTATGGCCATGCTCTCCACCCTGAGCTTTAACGTGAATAAAATATGACATATAGCTATTAGGACAGATGTTGTTGAGCCAGCGTTCCCTCAGCCAAACGATATGACAGCCAAACAGACGGGTAGCAGCGTGGGTTCACTAGTTCCACATAAATAGCGGATGTTCTGCAGGGGTTTGTTCAGCCTGCATTTGCTTCATCAGGGCTTTCACCAGGGCTGGATTTTGACCGGCTACATTGTTTCTCTCTTCCAGATCGGTGCCCAGGTTGTAGAGTTCCAGTCGTTCGGGTTGGTCGGGTTTCTTCAGCCGGATCAATTTCCAGTTATCCTGCATAACTGCCTGTCTTAGTTCTCCCTCGTTGAACTGCCAGAATAAAATCCGGTTTCTGGGAGCATCCGTAGCTTTACCCCGTAACCAGTCTGCCATCGATAGACCGTCGATGCCTGCGGGCTGGGGGGCATTCGCCAACTGACAAAGCGTGGGCAGCACATCCCAATTAGCCCAGGCCTGGTCACTCACGCGCCCGGCTGGAACCCCCGGCCCCCGCACTAGCATAGGCACCCGGATTCCACCCTCATACAGGTCACGCTTGATACCCCGCAGTGGGCCGTTGCTGTTGAAAAACTCCGGGTCAGCCCCACCTTCATGGTGTGGGCCGTTGTCGGATGTAAAAAACACGTAGGTCGTCTGGTCGAGACCTAGTTCCGTGAGCAGGGTCAGCAGTTTACCTACATCGCTGTCAAGTCGGGTGAGCATGGCGGCAAAAGTGGCCCTCGGCCTGGTCTGCGACGCGTAACGGCTAGCTGCTGGTTTCACAAAAGGAGTTTCGGGAGTAAACCGGCTCTGTCCATCAGCGTTTAGAAACGGGGCCAAGTCGGCCGGGGTAGTCGCTAATTCAGCGTGCACCAGGGTGACGGGTAAATACAGAAAAAATGGGTGTTGGCGATTTTTTCGAACAAACGACACGGCAGCATCCATGATTAGATCATGCGTATACTGCGCTGTGTCTAACGGTAGTCTGGAAAGCTGACCCTGCTGCACCTGCCAGAGGTGGTCTGTGTGGTAGTTGTGGGCGTGGCGATGATCGAGATACCCCAGAAACTGATCCCATCCTTTAAGCTGGGGCGCACCCGTATTATCTTCCAACCCTAATCCCCACTTACCAAACATACCGGTGGTGTAACCCCGATTTTTGAGGAGTTGAGCCAAAGTGGTGTCTGTCGGGCGCAGGGGCACTTCGCCATTTCCCCTTACATAAGCGTGGCCCATGTGTTTGCCCGTCATCAGGGCGCAGCGCGATGGTGCGCAAACGGTACTACCCGCGTAGAAGCGGGTTAAACGAGTACCCTGTCGGGCAAGTCGGTCGAGGTTGGGCGTAGCGACACGCTGCTGGCCATAGCAGCCCAGATCACCGTAACCCAGATCATCCGCCATGATGTAGATGATGTTGGGCCGGGCAGGTTGGGCCTGTACAACCAGGCCTGTAAGCAGCATTAACAATAGAACAAGCCCCTTCATATTGACCAGAAACCCTATGTTTAAACCAGAAGGCAGTAAGTAGTTCGATTTACCACTGACATCGCTCCATAGTACACCCAAACTTGGCATGGTAGAGCCTAAAAAACAAACAGGCTATGGCCACTTTGCCCAAACAGATTTGGCAGGCTAAGTACGTTGTCAGGCAGGTAGGGTTAAATAGGATTGAACCAGTCAAGCCGTTAACTGGTCTGTTTGATAAGGGCAGATTTTACCGGTTTTCTTATTCAGAATCGACTAAACTAACAAATCCATACGTAATAGATTTGCTTTATGAAGAGCCACGATAAGCTAGCTACAGCGGTTAAAACAATTTATTGTCGCCTGTCCCTGGAATGTTTCAGCGAAAGTACAGCCTGATATATGACAGACTTGATTGATTTAAGCAGTTTAATTACCGGTTGCTGAGATGAACGGGGAGCCGCTGGTAGTGACCCAAATTTTGTAGTTTCTGCAACCCTACGTTTGGGCTGGTTTTGCCTTAGATTCGTGCTTCCTGGATGACGGGTTTTCATAGCCTAACGTAGTAATCGGGCACGAGGGTCAAATAGGGTTGGCTTAAGGTTCTCTCCCTACCCGTTGATCTCGCTTTTTATGGCATAACGACGGAGCAAATCTCACTTTTCAGGTGCAAAGTCACCCTTACCACTAACTAGTTTTAATATGGTGGAAGGGTGACTAGTAACCCGGCTATTCATTGAATGATGGACCTTAAGCTACCGACTGGTCTCATAACCTACTGGTTCTACCACTCAACTCCCCTGTGCTTTCTATTGGCGCGTTAGAAACGCCTTTATCTGGCACTCTCATTAATTTATTGGACCGTTACTGAACGAAGGGCAGTCGTTGGTTTTGGCGTACTGATCTTAATTTCCCGGATAACAACTTCAAGTCCATTCGATACTTTCAGCCAGTAATCACCGTCGCTTAAATCCAGAATATCTAAACTGAGCCGCGCGGTTGTCTCCAGGGGATTCATCGTTTGCTCAAAATAAACCTTGCTCTTAGCGTCAGTTAGCTGAATAGTAACCTGGCCCCCTAATTGCTTGTCAACATTTACCCGCAGCTTTGTTCCCGATGCGGCTATGTAGGCACCAGCCTGATAGTGTGCTAATTTGGTAGGTCGATCCTTATGGGTGTCCTGAGGGAGAGGCCCCGTAAAGGCACTAAAACCGAATGTTAAAGACAAAAGCAGGGGCAGGATGATTAGTTTCATGTTGCAAAGGGAGTTAGGCGATAAAAAATCTATTTAAGGCGTTTGTTTGCTTAAAGACAGACGCAAAACCATTTGCAACGCATTAGTTTTATGAGTGGTTAATTTCCTATTTAAGTGGAAATGGCTGAACAAGGATGAATTAAAAATACCTTGTGCTGAATAGTGAACTACCCGTATGGGAACGTAGTAACTTTATTGGTTAACAAGCACTTCTTCAGTTTATCGGTATCCATGACGCAAACAGCCCTGTGTATTGCGATATAAGCTACTATTTATGGATGATGGATATGGAAACCGTAAGAAAAAATGTCCTGGCTATTTCCGGTAGTACCAGAAAAAAGTCAACTAATACCTATGTAATTGAATGGATTAAGCAGCTAGCTCATGATCAGTTCGAGATAGAATTCTTCTCTCAACTGGATAGCTTGCCCCATTTTAATCCCGATTTGGATGACGAAAACGTACCGGACTTGGTTGCAGAACTGCGCAGCAAAATAGACCAGGCAGATGGAGTGATTATTTGTACGCCGGAATACGTATTCAGTTTGCCAGGGGCTTTGAAAAATGCGCTGGAATGGACAGTGTCTACCACTGTTTTCTCCGACAAACCGGTGGCATTGATAACAGCTTCTGGTTTAGGCGAAAAAGCAAGTGAGCAGCTCTCACTGATTATGAGTACGTTAGGCGCCCATTTTGATCAACAAACACAACTCCTTATTCAGTCAGCCCGAAGTAAGGTTGATGCAGACAGTATAGATCCGTCTACTCGGCAGCACTTAGCTGAGTTGATTAACGCATTCAATGATAAGATTACCCCCAAACGGCCTACGTTTTAATGACTACATGCCATGTTTGCTGCATAAGAAATCAGAGAGCCTTCGTAGATATCGGCATAACTATTTAATAACCAAAATTGGGTGGAGAGGCAGACTATTCTGCTTTATAGTCGCAACCGGGTTTCGGGCACATGAGTGATTACTGGTTTGAGCCTTCATGCGACAATAAAGCGAATCCAGCCATTAGACACGAAAATGGTGGAACCCTTAGGCTTTAAACTGGGTGAATGATTCTGAACGGGCTAGCCTTGAGGTTTTAGTATTACCGGTCACTAACAACCTGATACATCAAAGTCTTTATCTAAAAACTTTACCTAAATTAAAAAACGATTAATTTTAGCAAAGATTAATTATCATGTAGAAACCTCATTCTGCTTTTACCCACTAACGCTGTGTACCTATTCGACCTTCTCCATTTTATCCTTACACTGATTGTTCTTTAAATAAGATAAGTGCCCTTTTTATACACCACACTACCTACCCAGCCTACGGCACCCCGCGTAGAAGTCATACAGCACTGCTGACGGTTAACTTCCTGGTAGAGCTTGTAATGGATGTGGTAGCTAAGCTGCCTATCAACGGTTCAGGAGTTGCAGGCCCGCAAGAGAATTGGTTGGGGAGAAGAATGCAGCTCAGTCAGTTCACCTGTTAAGGGCTGACATACTAATTAAATCATCAGCAGACGTCTATGCTAGGTAAGCTTAACAATTATGCCCGCTTTAAGTGCACGCCTGACCCATTTCCTAATCAACTAGGGACCGCTGCCAGCCCTTGCTGATTACTGAGAGTTTTTGAAGTTAATTGACAAGTAAACACACCATGAAAACACTAATAGCAAACTGGGAAAGCGAGGTTAGACAAAGCGGCCTGATTATTTTACCTGACGGAGATGCCCGTCTACCAGGTCATGGCATTTTGGTATCCGATGTTGTGCAAAAGCTGGCATACGGCTTAGGAGAGCAGATGCTCCGGCAAACCTACCCCGCCTTAACCGATAAAGATCTGCGCGTTTGCAGCCTGTTCTGTTACTTACGGGCAATCCATAAAATTTAACGGTAAGCAACAACCCTAGTCGTCAGCAATGGGTGAGTGATTGCAAATGGACTAACCGCTGGAGTTTATTTGATCCGAAGGTCAAGAAAGATTCTTGTTCCCCAGTAGTTACCAGCGTTTTTGTACACTTACATGAGCGCCAATGGACTTAGAGTATAGGTTGCCCTCATCTAAACCCGCTCGCACTAGTAAGAACGTATTTGGCCAACGTAACAGTGGCGCGCGAACCGATAGCAAAGAAGAAAATTGTTTCCGGGCAGGGTCGTAAGGTTGCTGAAACCGACCATAATTTAGACTGTAAGATACGCGCAGGGTCCACTCTAACTGGCTAAACAACAGGCCCTGAGCGCCAACATACCAGACCCTCACCCGGTTGTTTGGAAAGTAGATAGCGCCTATTTTCTGAACATCGGGCAGGTAGTCAGTTGCAGGAGCAATAAAGGGAGTACCAATAGTCCGGCCAAGGTAGGACCACCCCTGTTTGTACTGACCGTGATTAAAGTAATTATCCTGTCCCTGATAGGAAGAGTTTGGCACATAAAAAGTGGACCCGCTCTGGTCGAGCGTAGTCAGGTGCTCTAGGGTTAAATGCCGTAACTGAAATCCGCTCGATCTGTCCTGATTTTGTAAACTGGCCCAGCGAAGCCCCCATAGTCCATCAGGAAAGTTGACACCGATCAGGCTTGATACGTCTTCGTAAGGATGTTGGTGATAGAACATCCAGCCGCTTTTTTGGGTAGTAACTTCGAGGCCAACGTCATAGCTACCCAGGTGATCACCAATGCCGTAGCTATCGTTGGCCGTATATCCTCTGTTAT
This sequence comes from Spirosoma sp., assembly GCA_028288385.1. Taxonomy (GTDB): domain Bacteria; phylum Bacteroidota; class Bacteroidia; order Cytophagales; family Spirosomataceae; genus Spirosoma. The sequence goes on along the minus strand of JAQBNX010000420.1, from coordinate 8,100 downwards.
ACCAGTCTTTAGGTACAGAACCGGTTACCACATACACATAATCCCGTAGCGAAGAAGGCAGTCGCCCGTCAACCGCAAAGGAGGGCGCATCCTTAAGATAATCTGCTTGTCCACCCCACAGCACCTGGTGATTTATTCCAGCATGTAATTTTATCAAAGAAGCTGCTTTACCCAATCGTATGTACAGATTACTCTGATGCAGATAGGCTCCGTTGATATAAGGCGCACTGTACCAACCATGAGCAAAGCCGGCGTTTATGGCAACGAATCGACCCGTAAACGGCACATACGCATAACCTTTGGTGCCCAGTTGAATTTTAGGGATGGGCAGGGCATTGCCCGAGCCAATAATAAAACCTGAAGACATTGTTGTATCGCCCAGGCCAATCACCTGCTGCCGCCGGCCACCAAACAGCTCAATCTTCCCGTAGCGTATGCTCACAAAAGCTTCTGGCAATACCAGTCGATTACTTGCTCCCACATTGAGTGCAGTATGGAGGCCAAACCCCCACTTAAACTGGTTCAGTCGCGCGTTCGAACTGAATAACTGATATTCTTTACGGATACGAGCCTGTAAAATAGCTGCCGGAGCGGCTAAGGGAATGGCCCCAAATTGGTTAGCCCGCAACCAAAAGGGCGTATCAGCAGTGGACGAAACGATACCGCCGGCTTCGACCGCTACTAATTGCTGGGTGGTATCAATTTGAGCCAGCACAACTTTGAAGCTAGTCAGTACAACTAGTCCTGTGAGGAGAAATGAGGTCCGTAAAAAGTTAACCATAAACACTTGTAATTTACTTGTCCGACAGGGTAAGACTTTAGAGTCCGCTCACACTTCCGTCAAATCCTTTTGCAGCTATATGTGAGATTTCTAAAAACAAATTAATAGGTTATTTCGGCAAGGTTTAGGCAAAAACATAAGCCCCTACAAGCTGCTGATTAACAGACATTTGTAAGGGCTTAATGTACCGGGTGCCGGACTCGAACCGGCATGTCCTTGCGAACAATGGTGTTTGAGACCATCGCGTCTACCGGTTCCGCCAACCCGGCGCTGAAATCGGTACGTTGTGTCAAACGTGGGTGCAAAAATAGAATTCCGGTGCGAGTTATGCAAATGCAAACAGCCACTATTCCGACCCTCTCAGGTCTTTTGCAATAATTGGTGATTTAGCGATCCAACCCATTGGCAGAATTAGTATCCCCACTCTATGTTTACAGTTTACTGACCCGATGCCACTTACTCTGGAATTGAATACTACGACAACAATGCCTGCCAGATCTACCCCTATAATATCATCAGGCTTATTCTAATATCATCAGGCTTGTTCCGATTCTTTCATAATTAAAGGTCCATTTGACCGCTGCAACCATTACCATTTCAATGCTAACTCTGCATGATCGAACATCACCTTACCGTACAGCGCACGGCTCGCTACTACACAATTGGTAAACTTACCGAAAACACTACCCACATCTGGTTCTGTCTACACGGCTTCGGGCAGTTGGCATCTTACTTCAGCCGAAAATTTACGGGCCTGGACGATGGCAAAACGCTCGTTGTAATTCCAGAGGGGCTGTCGCGGCTGTACCTTAATGGTCAGTACGAGCGGGTTGGCGCTTCGTGGATCACGCGCGAAGACAAACAGTACGAAATCAATGATTTTGTTGGGTATCTAAACACCTTGTACGATACCATTCTGAACGGCCGGAAGGCCGCCGATTTCCATATTACGATCCTTGGCTTTTCGCAGGGGGCCGCTACGGCATGCCGGTGGCTGAATGCAGGCTCTATTAATGTTAACCGACTGATTTTATGGGCTGGTTTTTTTAGCAATGGCATCGGAGACGTCATAAATCCTCAAAAACTGGCAACGGTCGAGATGCATTACGTATATGGCAGCCAGGATGAGTTTTTCACCATGATTGGCGATGTAGACACGTATAAAGCTCGACTTCTCGCCGATGTTCCAAACCTCAGGATTACTGCCTTTGAGGGTGGACACCGGGTAGAGCCAGATGTGTTAAAACAACTAGTGTTTAGTTTGTAGTCTATTCCGTAGCCGTTGAAAGAACGTAAGCTTTTTATACGTACCTATAACAATAACCTGATTCAGCGCCATCGAATCTTCATTCAGATTAATAACAAGCGAGTCAGTCTGTTTGGAGCGCAGTTGTATTTCCTGAGACAGATAGCCAATGCTGGCTATTTGCAGGGTCACCAGCTTACCAGTACGCTCAGTTGGAACGCTAATCTGGAAGCGACCGTCTGCATCGGTATTAGCCCCTGTTGAAGTTTCTTTGATAAAAACAGTAACTCCCGCAAACGCCGTGTTCGTCGACTGGTCAATTACCCGGCCCCTAATGACCCAAACCGAGTCTGTCAATGCCGTTTCACCATTACTTGGTGGAGTTAACGTAATGATAGGGCTTTGGCTGATGGGTTGCGTCGTTGACTTAGCTACTGACGGTAATGCATCGGCCTGTACTGTTTGATAACCCAGTAAACTGGCTGTCAGCAAACCAAACAGGCGAACAAACGGCTGCGAAGCAGAAGTTGTAACAGTCAGTTCTCTATTGAGTTGATTTATCCGAAACCGACCACAGGCCGAGCCATCTTTTCGTGCTAACAACTTGATCAATTGCTCATTGGTCAGGCTAGAGTAATCCACTACCGTTTTCTGACAACTGCCACAAAACCGGCCTTGCTCTTCAGCCTTCATATCCATCCACCGTTGCTGACAGGGTGATGGGATGGTCAGATGAACCGTTTTAAGAGCCATAAGAAAACTGCTATTGTCCGTCTAAAATAAATCACTCCAAAAAGCGCTCAGACAGCTATCTTCATTTACGATGAATGGTCTGGGCACCGGCCTGGGCACTAGCCAGAATAGTTATATCAGCAATGGTTACATGGCCGGGAGCCGTAACGGCAAACACAATGGTATCGGCAATATCCTCGGCCGTTAGGGGTATAAATCCCTGGTAAATCTTGTCGGCCCGCTCTTTATCACCTTTAAAACGCACCATCGAAAATTCGGTTTCCACCGCTCCGGGCGCAATGTTAGTTACTTTAATGCCGTGCTGGGTCATGTCCAGCCGCATACCGGCACTGAGGGCTTCTACAGCGGCTTTGCTGGCGCAATACACTGCCCCATTTGGGTACGTTTCTTTACCCGCTACCGAGCTCAGATTCACAATATGGCCCCGTTTGCGTTCCACCATGCCGGGCATAACCGCCTTCGATACATAAAGTAATCCCTGCACATTGCCATCAATCATCAGGTCCCAATCGCTGGGGTCTCCGTCCTGAATCGCCGACATCCCATAGGCATTGCCGGCGCTATTTACCAGAATATCAATAGCCTTCCATTCGTCGGGCAGGTTACTGATCGCATCATTGACGTCAGCCCAATCGCGTACATCGAAGTTGAGGGTTGTGACCTGGGTCTGAGCACCTAGCTGCTGTTCCAGTTCGTCCAAACGGTCCTGCCGACGGCCGCAGAGAATGAGTTGGTAATCGAGGTCGGCGAAGGCTTCCGCAGTAGCGCGGCCAATGCCTGACGTAGCGCCCGTGATGAGTGCAATCATAGTCAGAGAAACGGTTTTAATGTCGGCGCAAAGCTAACAATTCCCCATTCATAGGTTGCTCTGGTCGTTTCGAAACAGGCACGAACGACCGCTTCTGTGAAGAAAAATACGAACCGTCGATTACGGCCCCAAATTTGCTCTGCATACATTAATCAGGCAGAAAAACGCGATCACTATTCAGCTTAACCGACGACTCCACCAGCACTTAACCATTCAATCAATTCACTACTTTTGGTTAAACGATTTGGTTATACTATACGTTACGTTAGCGTACACCACTCATTGATTGTCAGCCTATTACGTCCTGTGGCCTATTAGGTTAACTACTACACGCTTACTTCATACGCTGTTATCATGATCCCTGAATTTTCGGTAGTGGTTCCTACCTGCCAGCACCCAGCTTCGTTGCTGAAATGTCTTGATGCATTGGGTCGGCAGCGACTGGCCCGCGACCTGTTCGAAATTATTGTTGTGGACGATGGTAACTCATCGGATACGGCAACGGCCGTCGCGCTTTTTCGGCGCCAGGTGGCCCAGTCGGGCGGAGCGCTGGAGGTTCGCTATCTTGCGCAGGAGCAACAACGGGGCTACGCAGCTGCCCGTAACCGGGGTTGGCGAGCCGCACGGGGGCGCGTTGTTGCCTTCACCGACGACGACTGCCTGCCCCAGCCAGACTGGCTGCTGGCAGCCCTCACCAGTTTCCAGCGTGGAGCGCAAGTCGTGACGGGGCAACTGCGACTAACGCTGCCCGACAATACCACGCAATATGACCCTAAGACACGCTACCTGGAAATAGGGGAGTTTATTTCAGCCAATTGTTTTTGCCGCAAGTCGGCGCTGGAGCGTGTCGATGGCTTTGAAGAAGCATTTGACTCGGCCTGGCGCGAAGACAGCGATTTGCAGTTCAACTTTATTCGGCTAGGTATTCCCATCAGCAAATGCCTCCAGGCAGTTGTTGTGCACACGATGCAGGAAATGCCCTGGTATACGTCATTGGCAAACGAGCGCAACAGCCGCTACGACGCTCTTCTTTACAAGCGTCATCCAGACCTGTTTCGGCAACGTATAGAGACGGACCGCAGCCTGATTCTGGAATATTACGCGTCGGTACTTGCAATCCTGATTGGCATTTTGGGAGGCTTGTTTCGCAATCCGGCTCTGGCAACGCTTGGATTTAGCTTGTGGGCAATCATATCGGCCAATCTCTTCTGGAAGCGCCTGCCTACGAACGTAGTCGCCAGCCAATTGCCGCAAACCATGCTAACGACCCTCGTCACACCGTTTCTGGCCGTCTACTGGCGGCTCTACGGGGCCATCAAATACCGGGTTCTTTACTGGTAAACGGCAGGCCGAGAATCTGCTGGCTGTTGGCCTGTGCTGGATTACTATGGCAAAAAGGAACCATATTTGATTTGTTTGTATTTTTGACAGATAAAGGCTGTACGACTCAACCGCCTTTCTTTGTAAATGACTCATCTTCAGCAAGACTTCAGTGTTCGGTTCACTTACACAGTCTTTTTTACCGAACAACTGTTCGCAACGACTAATCCGCTTCTATCCGATTTTTTTGCCCGGACAGCGACTGGAGAGATAAGAAAGAAGCTCTTATTTGTGCTCGACTCGGGCGTGGTAGATGCTCACCCTCAACTACCGGCAGCCATCAGCACATACATAATGCAGGGAACCGATGGTGTCGATCTGGTGCCCGACCTGCTAATCGTTCCAGGGGGTGAACAGGCCAAAAACGACCCGGCTACGGTGGAAATGATTGTGGATGCCATTGACCGGCACGGCATTGACCGGCATTCATTCGTGGTGGCGGTGGGTGGTGGTTCGGTACTAGATATGGTAGGCTACGCGGCAGCCATCTCGCACCGGGGCATCCGCCACATTCGCATTCCCACCACGGTGTTGTCGCAGAATGACTCAGGGGTAGGCGTAAAAAATGGCGTTAACTACCGGGGGAAGAAAAACTTCCTCGGCACCTTTGCTCCCCCCGTGGCGGTATTTAACGACAGCAACTTTTTAACCTCGCTCGACGAGCGCGACTGGCGAGCGGGCATTTCGGAAGCGGTTAAGGTAGCCCTGATTAAAGACAAAACCTTTTTTGACTGGATCGAAGCCAATGCCGCCCAGTTAGCCATGCGCAACGGCCCGGCCATGCAATACCTTATCCACCGCTGTGCCCAGATGCACCTGCAGCACATTGCCGGGGGCGACCCTTTCGAAATGGGTTCGTCACGGCCGCTGGATTTTGGCCACTGGAGCGCCCATAAACTGGAGCAGTTAACCAATTTTGAGTTACGCCATGGAGAGGCCGTTGCCATTGGCATTGCGCTGGATACCCTCTATTCCAGCCAACTAGGCTGGCTCACCGAGTCAGACGCTAATCGGGTGCTAACTACGCTCCGGACGCTCGGGTTTTCACTATACCATCCCCTCCTTAGTGCCAACAATAGTGAAGGCGTATTGCGGGGCTTAGCTGAATTTCGCGAACACCTCGGCGGTCAGCTCACGATTATGCTGTTACAGAGTATTGGCCAGGGGGTGGAGGTTCATGAGATGGATGCCGACGGCGTGCGACGGGCCATCGCTACGTTACGAAATGAAGATTCTCAACCAATCGACCAAGCTCTCCCGGAGGGAACGTTGCCGACACACGATTTAACGCTCCTTTAGCGATCCGAGGCTTATGAAAACTTCCTACGGACATCTTGGATACTGCACGAATATCCACGCGGGCGAAACCTGGGCCGACCATTTCGCAGCTTTGCAACAAGCAGTGCCTGACTTAAAACAACGGCTGTCACCCCAGGCGCCGTTTGGATTAGGTCTGCGCCTGTCGAACATAGCCAGTGAAGAACTGGAGCAACCCGAAAACTTAGTGGCTTTTCAGCACTGGCTGGCTGCTAATGACTGCTACGTCTTTACCATGAACGGGTTTCCATTCGGTGGCTTTCACAATACGTCTGTAAAAGACCAGGTGCATGCACCCGACTGGACCACAGAAGCACGAGTCGAATACACCAAACGGCTGTTCCGCCTATTATCGGTGCTACTACCGGTCGATGAACTGGGTAATGCCATTCCAGGGGGTGTTTCCACATCGCCCCTCTCCTACCGCCACTGGTTCGAGTGGGAGCAGCCAGCTGCCCGAGACTACGTTCTGTCACAAACAACCCAGAACGTGCTCGACGTAGTGGCCGATCTGATTCGGCTGCACCGGCAAACCGACCGGCTGATGCACCTTGACCTGGAACCCGAACCAGACGGCGTCATCGAAACATCCGATGAGTTTATCAACTGGTTCACAGATTACCTCATTCCAATGGGTCTGGAGCTGTTGACGGAACAATTCGGGCTTACCGATGAGGAAGCGGAAACGGCTATCTGCGACCATGTGCGGCTGTGCTACGACGTATGTCATTTTGCGGTAGGCTACGAATACCCGGCCGATGTGCTCGACAAACTTAGAAATTACGGACTGCGGGTCGGTAAAATCCAGATCAGTGCAGCTTTAAAAGCCCAATTTCCAACCGATACCGAAGGACGTGAAGCGGTGCGGCAGGCGTTTGCCCAATTCAACGAGCCCACGTATCTGCATCAGGTTGTAGCGCGTACTAAGTCGGGCGAATTGCTGCGTTTTCGGGATTTGCCCGATGCGCTGGCGGCTTTTAACGACGATCATGTTGAATGGCGATCCCATTTTCACGTACCAATTTTTGTAGAAAGCTATGGCGCACTTCAGTCAACGCAGGATGATATTAAAGACGTGCTAAACCTACAAACCGGTCGACAGTTTACTAATCAGCTGGAAGTTGAAACCTATACGTGGGACGTACTGCCAGCTGAATTAAAAGCAGACATCGTAGATTCAATTGAACGGGAAATGAAATGGGTATCGACGACAGGATTACAGCCGGTTCACCAGGCAGTTTGACCCTCTTTTCTCCGTAGTCATCCGTATCCTGTCAGGCTAGTAAACCTGTTAATCTATATGCAGAAGACCGTAGTACTCGACGTAGTGGGGCTGTCCTATTCGCTGATTGGTGAGCACACACCCTTCCTGAAACAGTGGTTTGCCGGTAAACACCAGGCCACCATCGACCCCATGCTTCCGGCCGTAACAACGTCCGTTCAATCGACCTATGTTACCGGCAAATGGCCCAGCGAACATGGCATTGTGGGCAATGGCTGGTATGACCGCCAGGATGCCGAAGTGAAGTTCTGGAAACAGTCAAACAAACTGGTGCAGGGTGAAAAAATCTGGGACCGCGCCAGGAAACTCGACCCGAATTTCACCGTTTCCAAGATGTTCTGGTGGTATAACATGTACTCCACCGCTGACTTTTCGGCTACGCCCCGACCCCAGTACCCTTCTGATGGACTGAAATTGCCCGACTGTTATACGCAGCCCGGTGATCTGCGCGACCGGTTGCAGCAGAAACTTGGTCAATTTCCCCTATTCCAGTTCTGGGGGCCAGCCACCACCATCAAGTCCACCCGCTGGAT
>JAQBNX010000415.1 GCA_028288385.1 Spirosoma sp. | reverse complement strand
ACAGGGCAACTTTATTTTAAAGAACAGTGATAGCCGCTTGATTGATTGCGAAGTGGCCTTGAGTACTAAAGACATTGAGGTGCTCAAGCAATCCCTGGGTTGTTATGAAACCTACTGGGAAACAATCGAGAAGTCGGGTGTGGTAGGGATCGTCGGGGATAAGCTTTATTTTGAAATTTATCAGGAGGATCATAAACCGGTGCTTTCGGACCTAACAAAAGGAATTAACTAAAGGTACGGCCTTCCACAAAGCATTGGCGTTGGGGGCTGGGCGTTGGAGACTCAGCAGGGTAAACGCGAAAAGTAGGACAGCTGCGGCCTGCCATGAGGTGAAACCAGCTAACGGTTAACTGTTGAATGTGCTCCTATGGCTAAACCGGTTTCCAACCGTTTGGTATCCGTTATCATAACGGATACCAAACTGATTTTTAAAAAGCACTCTCGTTCTGTTGCTCTAATTTATTCTATTGGAAAATGGCCAGGATGGCTATGGCACGTGTGGTCTCAGGATTCAGCTAGTCCGTAAGCTGGCCCACCCTATTACCCGGTTCCAGGCCAGGATCTGTTAGCTATCCCAAAAAACCTTGCTGCTATGATTTCTACCAGCCCAGCCAGTGCCAGAACCAGAAACGAGTTGGGGCTAGCGATCAGAATAACGATGCTCGCCATCAAAAGAAGAAGGCCTCCAAAGAGTTTAAACCAGTCCACTGGTCATTGAGCTTGTGATCGTGGGGCACGGGCCGCTAAATATAGTGGGAATCAATGAAGATGATATTAAGCCGCTCATGCACCTGCCCCCTAATACGCTCGGTTTGCTTTAGGAGGTGCGCACTGCTGGTGGTCGTCATAAGAAAAGCCTCACTTCTCGTTTCACCCGATCTGCGGCCCGGCCTCATTTGTCTACTTTCACTTGACGACAAACAATACCATCCACGGGACCAATGACATCCACAACAGGCTTACCTAATTGATCGGTCATATAGCCTACGTTTCACTGCCTGACTATCACCAAAGTTTTACACGTTCAACTATTTCCTGCACTTTGCCCTACCCAAGCCCTCCCCTAGTAACTCGTCCGATCCGCTGATAGCCGGCTTGTCCACCCCCCTTAGCGGATCCTCAATCAGCGGCAGCCGGATCGTCACCTGTGTATACTGCCCCTCTACTGACTCAATCTGCAGCTCACCATGCATCGACTCGACCATGTCCTTGCTCATGAACAAACCCAGACCCGTACCCTTGGCCGTTGGCTTAGTGGTGAAAAAGGGATTAAATAACTGACTCACCTCGCGGGCGGCAATCCCCCGACCATTATCGCGTACCTCAAGCCGCACCTGCTCATCGACGACCTGCGTGCTGATCGCCAGCCGAGCGGCAAACAAGGGCTCGCGACGGCTCTTTTCGTCCAGCGTGTAACAGGCATTATCGACCAGGCAGGCCAGCGCTTCACCAAACTCTACGGGCAGCAACTGCACCGAAATCGCCCTCGGACTGAGCTGCAACTCGAGTTTAACCGACAAGGTAGGGTAGCGGGCTAGGGCTTTCTGGAGGACCTCGTTGATGTGTTGGGTCAGATACTGATTTAACTCCAGGAGCACTAACGTAGACGAGCGCTCTTTGAGCAACTTCTGCATATCCTGCAGAATCCGGGCGGTGCTGTTGCCATGCTCATGAATCTTGCTCAGATTCTGGGTTAGCATCACCGTCACCTCCTCCAGCTGGTTCTGCTCATCGGCCGCCAGGAGGATCAGGTGTTTGCGGGTCACTGTCTGCATTTCCTGGAGCAAATCCCGGGCGGTGAGCGCGAAGTTATTGATGTAATTGAGGGGATTGAGAATGCGGTCGACAATGCCTTTGGTGAGCTTGCCCATGGCGGCCATCTTTTCGGCTTGGATCAACTGGTGCTGCGTCTGGCGTAACTCGTCCAGTGAGGCTTCCAGCGCGGCCGTGCGCTGGTGCACCTGTCGTTCGAGGGTTTGGTTGTGTTGAGCCAGCAGGTACTGCTTCTCCTGCTCCTGAAGCAGAGTCTGGGCCGAGAGTTGTTCCACTTGCTGCAAATTCTGGCGCAGAGCCTGGTGGGTCCGGGCGTAGTCACCCACCAGCGAAAGCGAAAAGCCGAGCGGTATACTCAACATCGCCACTGACACCAGTCGCAGGGTGACATACACAAACAGATCGAGATCTTCCCGCTGGCCCATTACCATTAACAGTACCAGCACGAGTGGACTGCCCAGCAAGGCGTAAAAGGCAACCTGCAGCGCCTTCCAGGGCAGCCGGGCGTCGGCCGTTGGCTGCCGTTTGCCCCGCCAGCTAACCCGAACATAGTCGAAGAGGAAAGTCATCAGCAATCCACCCGTCAGGATGCTCGATGGGGTATCAATCCAGAGGCTGTAAATAAAGCTGACGATCATGCTACCAACTAATCCCCGGTAAAGCAAGCCAAGGGGTTGATGCAAATACCGATAGACCGCCATCAGCAGAAAACCACACCCAAGATAGAAGGTCAGTTCGCTGCCCAGACTGGTCAACGAATAGGTTGTTAGGGAGAAGGGGAAATCGCCCAGCGTATCCAGGAACGCAGCCATCCCTAAGCAAAGCATGGCTATGCCTTGCCACTTATTAACGACATGACGGGGATTGGCCCGGTAAAACAACAAGTGAAGCACCCCCAGCAGGGCAAATACGCTCAGTAAGCAAAATGATAAGCCCGCGATCAGGCGGTGCCAGTTAGCCAGTTGTTGACTGGCCTGATTGGCCTGGTAAACCGTTACCTCAAAGGGTATCTGACCGGTAGCCGCATAGTAGACGGGCTCGGGCTGGAAACGGTAGTGGACCGCCAGCAGGTGCTGGTTGGTATCAGCCACTTGAAGCGAAAGGGAGTGGAGGGTTCGCTGGGAAGCTGCCCACCCCCTGGTTGATGGTTTTAGGGTAGCAATCTTGCGGCCATCGAGATACCAATCGGAGGTGCCAAACTGGTTGACGGCCAGTAGCAGTGGCCGGCCTACCAGGCGCTTACTGATCCGGATGGGCAAGCGAAACCAACCTTGGTGGGTCTGCCAGAGGGGTTGGTTCTGGAGAAGCAGTGATGCGGGTGAGCGGTTAACCCATTGTTGATCCTGGTAAGCCGGACTAGCCCAGGCTGGGTTATGGCCGGCCTGAAATCGCCAGTACTCATCAGGCAGCGCTTCATCTACCGGCAGGGTAAGCACTGGGTCGGTTGGTTGAGCTTGCCCGGCTGGTAGTGTCATGAAACCAACCAGTAGATAAAGTCCGACAATAAAACGCATGTGAAGGGGCGGTTAAGCGGCTGATCTCAAAAGAGATACCCTAAAAGTAAGCTTGTCAACGGGCTGCTCGCGGCTGATCTTATCTGAAATGATGAGCGGAGGCACTCAAGCGGCAGAAATGCGACTTAAAACGTGGGGCCTAGCTCAACCCTAAGTGGAGGTCGATCGGTTAGCGAAGTGTTTTAGCGCCCTGAATGATTGGCCAGATTTCCTGAAAAAGTTATGGCGTAAACCACCACCGTCACCTATAGTTGGGTCAATAAAGATGATGTTGCGTCCCTGGTGAACCTGTCCTTTTCCCGTTCGATATACTTAAGTGCTCACTACTGATGATTGTCTTGGTCTGTTTTGGATCATCAAAATAGCGGTAAGTACAGTACCAGTAGCGGTAATAGTGATAGTAATTCGACAAACAGGCCTGGTAGGCGTCAGGTTGGTCAAGAATAGTGCGTAGTAAATGATCGGCCTGTTAACCCCTAGAGTGCTATGAAATCAACGGTCAAATGTATTACTGGTCTTGCTTTACTGAGTATGACTTGCTTAACAGGCCTGAAAACCCAGGCCCAAACCTTGGCCAATCATGGGGGCGCAATTACCGCGACCAGCCGGCCGGGTCAGGGGGCAACGTTCCTGGTGTATTTTCCGGCTTAGACGCTGCTCTCTACGTGCTAAGTTTGTTAGGCGGCGGGTGTTAGCGAGGTCTGTTGTAACGATGTTGTTTATTGCCGCTACTCTGCCATTGCTCTTTGACGCTGTTTCTCCTCCCCACATTATTTTGGCGCTTCCAGGATAGGCTTCTGCAGGGTTTAGCTAGGTTTTCCTAAGATAGAGCGTCGTAATGCCCTGCCGAAAGGCGATGAGATCCCGATCCACCTGTTTGTGATCGTGTGGCACGGGCTTGAAAATAAAGTGTGGGTCAATGAAAACGAGCTATAACCATATTAATGCCGAGTTTAACCGATCAACTCTTCAACCGTTGAGCATACGTTTGTACATTGTCCTAACACGCTCTGCCCATGCATGGACAATCCATCCCCGCTTCGAATGAGTTAAAAGGTAATTAAACCGATACGCCATTCGCTTTTCTTGCCTAGCATTACAAGCTCAAATCAACCAGCTTTTCACTCACTGGCCAGTAATAGTCCTCTTACCTATGCCGTAAATCGATGGGTGTTCCAACGCGTTTATTCTTCTTAATCACCCTGCTGCTTGGCACCATCTCAATGGCCTGCTCCCAGACACAACCCGCTGCTGATTCAACTAAAACACGAGCCGCCCGTAATCAGCAGACCTACCGCTCCATCAGTCGCTCGTCCGAAGACTCCACCCGCTCGGTGTTCAATGTCAAAGCCGCCCCCTGGTATGTCAGGACTACGCCCTTGTTGATTTATACGGGGGCGGGTAAGCCCAGGGATCGTATTGCCCAAAGTCTTGAAATCGGCAAATCCTTTAACGTGATTGATCTGGGCATTGCCCTGGGGCGAAACGCACTGCGTCTCGACTCGAGCTTGTTTGTGGAAGGCCGCCTGACGATGGATGTGGCCAATTACGGCGTCTTTGCCAACGAGATGAGTATTGGGGCGGGGCGGGTCTTCGACCACTCGGGGAGTTTGATGCTTGAACTGACCTACAGCATCATCGCGCAGATAGCGCCTCGACTGGGCATTGGCCTTACCACAGGTTACTATGATTTCAGCAGCGAGACAAGCGACAGTTCTAAAACGTTTTACGGTATTTTTTTGCGTTACGGGCTGCTACGTACCGATTCGGGCGGGTTGTTGACTATGGGACGGGGCCGACCGGTTCGGGTGGGCCGTAGCGGACGGGGGCATGGGCGTGGTCGCTAAGGGCCAGCGTTGAATTACCCGGTTTAACCCGTATGATTTAATCAAGGCGAATGGCGTTTATTTATGAGTTGCCGAACTGGCTGTTTTTTCTTTTTTGTGTTGGCACCACTGTGTTGTTTGCCCAGGTGGGTCTGCTCCTGAGCCGCCCCTGGGTCCGCCATCATGCCGACACCTATGCGGACCAGAATTACCTGGTTAGTTATTTTCTGGGTACCTCAGGGGTTATTTACGGTATTGTGCTGGAGCTGGTAGCGGCGGGTGTGTGGAGCAACTTTCAGTCCCTCTCAGCCCAGGTAGACCAGGAAGCGGCCATCACCGAAGCGCTCTATGAGGATGTAAGTACCTATCCCCTGCCCGAACGTCTGGTGTTTCAGGCTGAGCTGCGTCACTACGTCAAAGCAGTCATCGACCAGGACTGGCCCAAACACCGGGCTGGCTTGACCCCTCAGGCCAGCAGCTAGGTTTGCCGGCTGTTTAAGCAGCATTTCTTCTAGTACAGTCCGACCAACGCCCGGCTCAAACTGGTTCACGAGCAGGCTATTGCTCAGGATAATGATTTGGCGAAGGTGCGTCGTTTGCGACTGCAGGGTAATGAAGACAGCCTGCCCGCCGTGCTGTGGTGGGTTATGATCTGGGGCACGGTCATCAACCTGATGATTACCTGGTTCTTTGTCACCCAACATGTGGCGTATCAACTGCTGTTAACGGTGCTGCTGGCTTTTTTGCTGGGGTCGCTGTTGTTCTTGATCGCGGCCATGGACAACCCATTTCGAGGTGAGTTCAGCGTGGGACCCGATGCGTTCCAGTTGCTCTTTCAGCAGATGGGTAAGGAGTAGCCTTACCTCCTGCTGGGCTAAAGAGGACGTCGTGGCCAGCAAGGATGGAGCTGTGGCGGTTTATTAGGAAACGTTGGCGCGATTGATTGAACGGATACAAGGGTCGAATTGATGGGAGAACAGGTTTAGTTATCGTCCTCATGTTGGTTGTAACAGCCCGATCATTGATGAGTTGTGCTACAGGTGGGGCAGCCGAGATCGGGGTGATTAACGGTTCACTAGCGGATGTTTTAGTGTAGACTCAAGGCGTTCCAGGGGTAGCCGTTTGGGGGCTGTCAGCACCAGGGGTATGGACTCTATGACCACATTGCTGGTATCCAGACCATAGGTTTCCTTCGTCGACAGAGCGATTTGTTTCAGCGTTAGGTAGCCCGTCATAATAAGCCGCTGGTAGGCCGTCAGATCATTGTCATAGGAGAGGAAGCGTTTGAAGAGCACAAACCGGAAATCACCTGCGATGCGGTGTACATTCAGCGAACTGTACTTGGTTTCAATGGTCACTTCTTTATCGGCAACCATATCGAGTACTACCTGCCGGAAGAGGAAGTTCAGCCGGGGTTCGATGCGAAACCCTAAGTAGAACGTAACAAAATAAGCGTCTTCGGGGGCCAGCGTATCCACCTTGTAGCGCATTCCATAGGGTTCATCTTCCACGCAAACGTGAATGAACCAGTAAATATCAGCCCGTTTGGGTGCCCGGTTCAGGATCGAAAACAACGTTTCGTTTTCGATTTGCTGGTGGTCGTCGGCCGACGTGAGATACACTAAGTGGGTAGCATACTTAGGAATGCTCAGGTCGTTGCTAAGGGTTTTGAGAGCGGGCAGGTTACCGGGCAGCGTATCGTAGCGGATCAGGTTTTGAGTAAGCGCTTCACCCTGATACCAGAACATCATCATGGCCATCAGCAGCAGACCCAGCGTAACCGAAATCCAGCCCCCTTCTTCCAGTTTGACCAGATTAGCGATCAGAAACGTCGATTCAACGAGTAAAAACAGGATCGTAATCAAGGTGGTAAAAAGGGCGTTGGTCTCCTTCATGCGCAGGTAGGCATTGATGAGCAAGGTCGACATGAGCATCGTCAGCGTAACCGCCAGCCCGTAGGCGGCTTCCATATTTTTCGATTCGCGGAAGTACAGCACGATCAGAATACAACCCGCCATCAAGCCCCAGTTCACAAACGGTACGTACAACTGCCCCCGTGCATCCGAGGGGTAAGCCACGCGCTGTCGGGGCCAGAAGTTTAGTCGCATGGCTTCGCCGACCAGTGTAAAGGCACCACTGATAAGCGCCTGTGAAGCAATAATGGTCGCCAGCGTAGCCAGAATAATGCTGAACACCGTTAACCCAGGAGGTACAATGCTATAAAACGGGCTGGTCTCGCTCGCCTGCTGACCCAGATGCTGCATCAGATATGCCACCTGACCGGCATAGGACAGGAGCAGTGCCGTTTTTACGTAAATCCAACTGACACGGATGTTACCCCGCCCGCAGTGTCCCATATCGGAGTATAAGGCTTCGGCTCCGGTCGTACACAGAAAAATGCCGCCCAACAGCCAGAATCCACCCGGATACGCGGTCAGCAACCGGTAGGCGTACACCGGATTGATGGCCCGCAGTACACCCGGGTGATGCAGCAGTTCGAGAAACCCAACAACGCCCATGAACGTGAACCAGACGACCATAACCGGCCCAAAAAGCCGTCCCAGGATCTGAGTGCCGAATTGTTGGCCGATGAATAGCACGACCAGAATGCCAATGACAATGGGGACGGTATCTAATTTGGGGTAGAAAATAAGCAGCCCTTCAATGGCGGAGGACACCGAGATAGGGGGCGTAATCAGTCCATCGGCCAGCAGAAACGATCCACCCACAATCGCTGGCAGGAGCAGCCATCGACCTGAAAAGCGATGAACGAGTGCATAGAGCGAGAAAATGCCTCCTTCGCCCTTGTTATCGGCACGCAGGGTAATAATCACGTACTTTATTGTGGTCTGGAGCGTCAGCGTCCAGATAATGCAGGAGAATGTGCCCAGAATGATTGTTTCGGACAGGACATGCCCACGCACGACGGCCGAGAGTACGTACAGGGGAGAAGTGCCAATATCACCGAAAACGATTCCAATGGCTACCAGCAGCCCCTGGGCTGTAACTTTATTTAAAGTGGAATGAGCAGATGACATCAAAATAAGCCTGATTTGTAGGTAGGCGTATATACGCAACGAGATTCGCCAGGGTGAAGTTTAGGCTTTTAGCCTGCCTAAGCCCGCCTGGTTCTTCAACGATGGATTCATGTGCCATTTCGTGCCATTTCGTACCATTCTGCCGGTGCGGGCGACGGCCGACCGTAAAATCTGTCCACTCCGGTGGCCGCGGTTATGACTCGAAAAATCAGGTCAACTTCGAGCCCGCGCCGGCGGAGTGGTCCAATCGCAAACGGACGTTTTCCTAACCGAGCCACCGGAGTGGACAGATTCAGAGGGGGTTTAAAGGGTAAAACGTCCTTTATAAATGTCTCATTCAATTAGTAGCCTACGAAAATCACCGTAGCCTAAAGAGGTTGCAAAGCGTATTGTAAAAAGCCTTTCTTAGCACTTATAAGCCAAATGAAGCGCTGCAATATCAATTCTAATATTTTATTTTACATTCTACCAATAAATTTACATTTTATTTTATCTATGTATTGTTTATTATTATTATGATTGGCAAATTTGATTAATCTCAATATATACTTCTTCTATTTAGTGTGCATAAACATCCCTGAGAGCTGATCAACGCAACGGACTAGCCATTGACGATTTACCTATAGTCGGCTAATGGCTCTTCTAACGCTGGTTCCATGTCCAGTGCCTCATTTAAGCCGTAGAAGCGGCTGTCAGGCTCTATATTATCTAATTTTTCCGGCTGTGTATTCCTTCATTTATCCTAAAATTCAACAAGCTATGAAAAAACTCGTACCTGAGGTATTTTACGGATTAAATGATACGTAGACCAGTACAAATGCCGTGTATACAATGGGAACGGTGAGTGCAATCCATTGGATAAAAGCCCAAAAACTAAGGCTAACGCTCGGAGCGTTAGCCTTAGTTTTGAAAGCCGGATTATTTCTTTATTGTGTCCCTTTCTACCGTCGTCTCGGTGACTACCTGAGCGGTATCTTTGGTAACAACCGTGGAGGTATCCTTGGTCGTGGTTTCGCCATCGGCTGTGCCCGTTTTCTTAGAATCGCAGGCCGTAGCGAGTGCCGTTAATGACAAAACTAAAAAGGAGTATTTGATCAGCGTCTTCATGGCATGTAGTTTAGTAAAGTGAAAGAATACGGGGGTTAATACACTTTTTAATGAAAGGTAACCTGTTCAACTACAAATACTAATCTATCTCAGCTAACCGTGCTGGGATAGATTAAACAACAGTTGGTCGGTTACTGCTTTAAACTAAAATACAGGGGTCAAGAGGTCTTTTGGGGCCATTGGGACAGGCCCCATAAACCAGTTATAAGGTTGAAGTATACTGCTTTTTTGATGCTGTTGATTACCAGCTTATCCTTCTGTTATGGCCGCTCTTCCCGTAAAAACAGCAGACCCCCAGTAATAAAATTCAAGTTCACTGTTCTTGGATTAAATGATTTTTTCCTTAGTATACGCTTCATTCATTTCTCTAAAACCTGTTTGTTTAGATAAATAGTAACTATTATTAACGGTATGGTCGCCAAAAAATAGCACGTTATAGCCTCGTCTTTTAACGCAGGAAAAAATAAGAGGGCAAGCCCCGCATTGATCAATAGACGAATCAGAATAGCAATCAACAAACTCGCTTTTGCCATATTGACCAACCAGGTATACACACAAGAAAGGCAAATAACAAAGAGTAAATAGGTAAGTAGTGGTATGAACGTTAGTGGCTGGCCACTGACTAAGGTTCCAAAGGGAGCATAGAACAGAGGAATATGCCAACAATACCAAACTAATCCGATGAGTAGGCTGGTTTGAAGAGCGGAAAACTTATTCTGTAGCTCGGGTAATAGCAGGCCTCGCCACCCTAATTCCTCGCCCAGTGGACCCGCCACCAAGGATGCGAGCAGTAGGTTAGGAATTAAGGCAAAGGCATGCTGATCAAACTGACCAATAGGGCCGATTAGCCAAGCATATAAAGCGATATCTATGCCTAAAATCAGAATAGGAGCAAAAATGATAATTCCGTAGACAAGTAGTGGGGCTTTCCAAAAAGTTAGCTTCTTCAATAGAGCTACGATCTCTTGAATACCGCCAGAATAGAGTTTGGTCAAAATAGCACCTAGGGCAGGCCCGTAAACGCCGATGAAAAAAAGCGAACAAAATGATTCATGGCCTCTGGCTCATGACCTTCGGTTAGATAATTTAAACCTATAGACCAGCTTGTCCAAGTCCAAGCAAACGTAAACAGTAGGTAGACTAAAACTTTGCGATTTATCATCTAAAACGGGCTGTATTATCACCAATATGTAAAATACTAAGACCTGTAAATCAAGGTCTAATTTTAGCTTACAAGTTGTATTACTTTACATTTTGGTGATTATACAAAAGAAAATAGTGCTTTTAACACTCATTCTAAGCTCTATTCGTTTGCTAAGCACGAAACACTCTTGGCTATATGGGTAAACGAGTAGTTAGCTTATTTTGGCTCTTATTTCTAGGCGGATTGACGCCTGCAAAGGCTCAACTCGATAGTGTATTGATGAGAAGGGGCAACATGCAACTCTGTCCGCGTTTATCCTATCCAAAAGACTCTGTCGCTATGCAGGCCAGCTTGGATTCGATGGCGGGTCGTTGGTCATTACGCATCATTGAAAGTGGGTGGACGGTTCCTAAAAAACCCAAAAAAGAAGTTGAATTAATTTTTGATCGACGAGGCCGGGGAGTTATTTACGAAGGCGGAAAGTCAGTAGCAACTATCTAGCTCTCTACTTGGCGAAGATATGCAATGGTTCGTTTTAGCCTAAACCAAGAAGGCCAATCAATTATCCGACTCGATGTGTCTAAACGGCTTGGGGGTCATCTTGGAGTTTGTGAGGAGAAACTATTTTTAAGTGACGGTTATGCAGAGGGAACAATGTATGCGTCTAAATGCATACGATAGAGTTAACATAAACGCACTTATACAACAGAAAAGCCAGCAGTAAGCTGGCTTTTCTGTTGACATCACTTACTGGCCACAAAGGGGGCTTGATGAATGTAATGTCGGTCGTTGATCTGATCAATCAGAAAGCTTGCTAAATCAACAGACGAGATGTATTGGCCTGGCAAATGATCTAAATTGATGTTAACACCGCCCGTCGCTGGATCTTGAGTAATCA
>JAQBNX010000732.1 GCA_028288385.1 Spirosoma sp. | reverse complement strand
CAGCACTCGGGCCAACTCGCCCTGTGTTACCTGTTCCAGCAGCACGTCGGAGCGGTCGTGCCAGTGGCGTTGCCAATAATCGGCTAACAAGCAGGCGAAGGCTCCAGTCGACAATGCACGTGGCTGGCAAACGATATATTGGCTACGCCCGCCTGCATCTTCTAGGATGCCTAGTGAGCCTAACCCGTCTTCCTTACCGTAAGTGCTCAAGTACGCCGTTGCTCCCGCCTTCAACGTCCTCTCTGAAGGTTGCCAGCCAGATATTCCCTGTGAATACTCGTTAATGGCTTCAATTATTTGCGGCTGGTCCAACTGACCCAACAATGTCAGATTATTCAGGGTCAACATTGCCCAGTAATTAGGGGAATTAAGTATAGGACTTGACAGAAAATAATGCATTGCCCATTGAGTTCCTGCTGCCGACAAAGTAGCGTCGTGCTCAACTGCAGCTAATCCAAACGCTGTAAGCTTTCCCTTTGACACCAACCCACTCCGTTCACAGTAATTTATTGCAGCTGTAAGTTGGTCAGGCCCTAAGGTTGACTCTTCTTCCATTTGTGTTCTTGTGCTTCCTTCAGAAAAAGAACGCAGTATTGTTGCAAGAGCAGTCCTGACCAATCCAAATCCTCGATGGTAACTTATGGCTACATTTTCAATGGGTTCCATAAATAGGTATTCCTTTACAAATGACAAATAAGACAGCCGGTATCACTGTCATCTTCTGCGCTTAAAATATCCAGCAAACTTGCTGGTGCTAAGTTTTTTTGACGCTCAAGACGCTGTTGATGGTCGGCTTTTATTTGCGCCATTCTTTCTGGCTGCTCTAACTCACTCAAGCTTTCTCTTTGGTTCCAAGTATATCGTGTACCTGTTTCCTCATCGAATCTTTCAAAGGTTTTAGCCTTTTCAAATAAGGCAGGGTGACGCTCCTTCAGCCCAACCCACTCGTTACGCTGCTGATAGAAGCAGAAGTAGCAACCTGAGCGTGAGCGCCACTCATAATATTTGGGTAGGCCTAAGCCACTGCTATCTAAAATTTGCCTTACGTCTTCATAACCTAAGCCGTCATCTTTAAACGGTAAGATGGGAATGATGTTCTGCTTGCTAGAAATGTACCCCGAGCGGTTTTCATCAGCGCGGATACCAACATAAGAATATACCAAGTCGTCGCCAACAAACTCCTCGAATGGCTTGATTTTAAGTAATTCAGTACACCACCGCTGACGGGCAGATGGGAGGAACCCATTCCGGATATCAAGATGATGCTGAAATTGTCTATCTGGATTTAGTCGGTCAATTTTTTTGCCTAAATGTGCCTCAAGTAGCGCCAGATAATCATACGTTTCGGGTAGTTCCTCGCCAGTGTCAGCGAAGGCATATTCCATTTCAGGCACCCGGTCGCGCATATACAGGGCGAGAGCGGTAGAATCCTTGCCGCCGGATAGGCAAAGGATGTGGCGCACCTTTTGGCCTTCGGGGTGTAGCGGGCCGGTATAGTTGGTTAGATTCACGAGGCAACTGTTGAAAATAAAAGACCAATGATACTTCTAAGAACATAAAAATTTGCTATTCACTGGTGTCCAGCTCATCGAGCCAGGCCAGCAGAGCCGCCCGTAGCACCGGACGCGAGGGGGCAGGCCCATTGGTTGAGCTAGCCAGCACCTTAAACCGTTTCACCAACTCCTTTACCTCTTTTTTATCGGTGGTGGAAGTTAGCTCAGGCCGGGGTGGACCGGCGGGAACCGGAGCCCAGATCGCTCGCAGGGCTGCCCCGAAAGGAGCCGCGTAACTAGGGAAGTTGTCGAGGTGCAGATCGCGCCAGCGTTCGGGCGGGCAGTTGGTGACGAGGGCCAGAACCCGGTCGAGGTCGGCATCGGGGTCGGCGTGATTGGTGAAGCGGCCAACGAAAGGGACCAGCAACTGCGGCAAGGTGCGGGCGGGCAGCTCCTGCACCTTCTGATGCAGAGTGAGCCAGCCCTCGGGGCCGATGGGCAGGCCGCAGGCTTGAAGCAGTAAGTCACGGGCTTTGTCTCGGGCAGCAGGAAAAGCTTGTTCCCAAGCTTGCAAGGCCTGATTGAGTAGTGTAAAGAAGGTATTGACGTGGTCTGGGTCGGCTTCGCCCTGGGCCGACCACGTGGGTAGGCCCAGGGCGGCGGGTGTGTCGCGGAAGAGCAGCTGCTCGGGGGCACGGGCGGCCTGGAAGGCATCGCGCAGAGCCAAAGCAGCCTCGGGTAAGCGGCGGGTGTGCTGGGCAAACTCAGTCAGGCTACCCTGCATCCGCAGCAGTCGGCGTACCACGGGTACTAGTTGAGGCCGCACGCCGGTACGCTCGGCAATGCGCTGCACTACGGCCAGGCGGGCACCACTCACTCGGCTGTCGGCTAGAGCAAACATATCAGGGCGGCGCAGCAGTAGCTCCCAGTCAGCCTCTTTCTCGTCGGCCAAAAACAGGCCTTCGCGGTAGAGTGCAGTATCGTTCTCGTGGACGCGGCGGAATAAGGCCACCAACACGGGTAGCACGCCTTCAGAAACCCCGTAGGGCCTCGCCCGAAGGTGGTTATAGAGGGTGGTGAGGGGTAGTGGTCCTTCAGCCTGAAATACCAGCTCCTCGATGGCTTTCCACAAGGGTATCAGGTTGTAGGGGTCGGCGGGGTTAACCTCAGCGGGGCCACGCCAGGTCCATTCGCCCGTAGCCGTAGGGTAATGTAAGCCGGTGGCCAATAGTACCGAGGCGTACATGGCATACTCAGGAGGGAAGCCTTCGAAGTCCAGTCGGGACCGCTGTCCCTTAGTCAGCATGGCCTTAACCAGCGCCCCGCGAGCTGCGGCCCCCGCCGAAGACAGTTGGCGACGGTTAAGCAACTCGTTGCGCAGGATGGGAGTGCAAAGGAACGTCTTGTCGGCCAGGTGCGACAGTTCGCGGCTAAAAGCGCGGGCATCGGACAAGGTAAGGCGCTGGCCCTGGCTGTACCAGGTGGCGGCGCTGCCCTCGCCCGCTACGGGGCTGACCTCCCCACCCAAGGCTGGCCCGAAAAGGCGGCTCCACTCGGTACGAAACACGGTTTCTGCCTCGTGACGGCGCAGGGCTAATTCGCGTCGGCCGGCGCGGTCACCCTGAATGGCGGGCACCTCGGTTGCCACCACGCTCGTGGCGGCCAGGGCAAAGGCGGCATCACGTAGGGCTTCAGTTTCGAGGGCCACGGCTACCAGCAGATTAGGCTGACGCAGGCGCTTGGCTTCCTGCTCAGTTGAGGCCTTAGCGAGAGGATCAGGAGCTAGACAGAGAAGCACGGCCAGTTCATCGGGGCGGTCGGCAGCGCGTGGTAGTAGGTCTTCGGGCCGCAACACCTCTACTGCCACTGGACGTAGGGTACCGGTGCGGAATGAGTGCCTTCGGGCTACGAGGCGCGGCAGTGGAAACAAGGTGGGGTCGCGCGTAGCGGCCAGCAGCATGTCGCCAGTGAGAGCGGCGCGGGCCTTAGTTAGCTCGCCTTCCACGTCCACGTCGCCAGCTTCCCAAAGACGGAAGCTGTTGCGGGCACGGCTGAAGACAATGAGTGAGCGTTTTTCCAGCTCCTGCCAGCCAACTTGTGCATCGGGACCGATAGCGGCGGTGAGAACGGCATGAGAAGCCGGTAGGCGCTGCTCACGCAGCCAACTGAGCAAAGCAATGCACTTGAGGACGCGCATGGCAACCTGGCTTAAGGCCGGCTCGCGGTCGAGGGCCTGGGCCACCAACTCTACAGCCTCGAACCAGGGACGAGCGTTGGGACCGGTGTATTGGGCAAGCAGTACATCGTGGCTATAGTCGAAGAGACAGTCGAGAGGAAAGAAAGCCGGGTTATCTTGGTCAAAAAGCTGCTCGTGCAGGAAGCGGCCGAGAGCTCCGTTTTCTTGGCCTTCGAGGAAACTGAACACGCTGCGGTGGCTTTGGCCAGCCCGGCGGAACAAGGCGGGTATGGCCAGTAGCACCACTGGATGCAGCGGATAGGCACTGCGAGCCAGTTGCTCGAAGCGCAGTGCCAGTCCGCT
>JAQBNX010000371.1 GCA_028288385.1 Spirosoma sp. | reverse complement strand
TGATCAACCAACGTTGTCGGATCGAATCGAACAATGGCGGAGTGAACCCTTTCAACCGGACGTCGCCGATTATTTCCTCAACGGTCCCGGCATCGTGGAGGAACCTTTCCGGTCGATTCTTGCGCTTAGCGCGGACGCTGCATCTACTCCACCGTGACGCTTTTGGCTAAGTTTCTCGGCTGATCCACGTTGCGGCCCCGCATAACGGCGATGTCATAAGCCAGCAGTTGCAGGGGTATCACCGAAATCAGCGGCATCAATATCTCATGAACCTTGGGGATTTCGATGGTAAAATCGACCATACCCGGCAGGTTAGTGTCACCCTCGGTCGTGATGGCAATGACACGGCCCTTGCGGGCTTTTACCTCCTGGATGTTCGAGACCACTTTCTCGTAGGACGAATCGTTTGTGGCAATAACCACCACCGGCATGTCTTCGTCGATGAGAGCGATGGGGCCGTGTTTCATTTCGGCAGCCGGGTAGCCCTCAGCGTGGATATAGCTTATCTCTTTCAATTTCAGGGCACCCTCCAGCGCCACGGGGAAGTTTAGGCCCCGGCCGAGGTAGATGAAGTTGCGGGCGTAGGTAAAGATATAGGCAATCTCCTTAATCTTGTCGGCAGCCTGCAGCACCCGCTCCACCTTGGCTGGTATGCTTTCCATCTCGGCCAATAGCTGCCGGAATAATGAGTCAGCAATGGTGCCTTTACGTTTGGCTGCGGCCAGTGCCATGAGGGTCAGCACCGTCACCTGCGCGGTAAACGCCTTCGTACTGGCAACGCCAATTTCTGGCCCGGCATGGGTGTATGCTCCGGCGTGGGTAGCGCGGGCAATGGACGAACCCACTACGTTGCAGACACCGAAGATGGTTGCTCCTTTGGACTTTGCCAGTTCGATGGCCGCCAGGGTGTCGGCCGTTTCGCCAGACTGCGAGATGGCAATGACTATATCTCCTTCTTTGATAATTGGGTTGCGATACCTAAACTCAGATGCGTACTCAACCTCCACCGGAATTCGGGCTAGGTCTTCAAAAATGTACTCTGCTACCAACCCTGCATGCCACGACGTACCGCAACCAACAATGACGATCCGTTTAGACTTCGCCAGTTTGTCCATGTAGTCGCGCAGCCCGCCAAGCTGAACCATGGCGTCGGCAGCATTGACACGACCACGCATGGAATCGGCAATGGAGCGGGGCTGCTCAAAAATCTCCTTGAGCATGAAATGGTCGAAACCCCCTTTCTCGATGGCGGCCAGTTCCAGTTCAACTTTCTGTACGTAGGGTGTAGTCGTGTCGTTATTCAGGGTCACTACGGTTAGCTCACCGTTTTTGACAACCGCTATTTCATGATCATTCAGGTAGATTACGTCGTTGGTGTATTCGACAATAGGCGTAGCATCGGATGCAAAAAAGTACTCATTCTCTCCTACCCCAATCACCAATGGCGAACCTTTGCGGGCTGCAATAAGCTGGGTCGGTTCAGCTTCATTCATGATCACGATGGCATAGGCCCCCACCACTTCCTGAAGGGCCAGCCGAACGGCTTCTTCCAATGTACCACCGTTGTTTTCCCAAATGTCTTCAATGAACTGCCCCAGTACCTCGGTGTCGGTCTCACTCTGGAAGGTGTGGCCCTTCTTGAGTAATGCCTGCTTGATGGCCGCGTAGTTCTCGATGATTCCGTTGTGAATAATGGCAAGTTTCCGGTGAAACGAGTAATGCGGGTGGGCATTCACATCGTTGGGTTCGCCGTGGGTGGCCCAGCGCGTATGTCCCATACCAATGGTAGCGTGCAGTTCGCGACCGGCCAGTTCGCTTTCCAGAGCCGCTACTTTCCCTTTTTTCTTAAAGACCTTCAGTCCCTCACCGTTCATGAGGGCAATACCAGCACTGTCGTAGCCCCGGTATTCAAGCCGTTTTAAGCCTTTTATTACTATTGGACACGCTTCCTGGTGCCCCACATATGCCACGATTCCGCACATAGTTTTATTGCCAGTTAAGAATTCCCAGCCAGATAGTTGGGCTGATACGTAAAGTAAATGCAAAAAGCCGGACATACCGGCTTTTTGCATTTACTCTCCCATGCTTATCTTATTGAGAGGTCGTATAAAAGACAATCAGCTTTACACTAGCCTTGCCATCCAGCGCCATTCGCCAAACCCGGTCTGAGAGGTACTGCTGCGTCGCATTGGTACGTCCGCCCGTGGATGATGAGGTTGGGAATAATTGCCCCCCCGGTGTTAGCAGCACTAAACCCGTGTTAGGCGTAAGATTCGAGATAATGGACTGAAAATAGCCTCCCAATTCAAACGTGTAGCTATTAGTACGTGTATCCCGGTAAACCTCCTGTGTGCTTATAAAACTGTTCGCGGTTCGGTCTACCGGACCGCTTGACGGTACGATATAGGGGAAACCAGCACTAGGCACCTGGCGAACTACGTTCTTTTCGTCGACCTCGGCCAGCACTACAATGGGCGGGATATACACACTGACATCATTGGGATTAGTCGGCGTAATGACCAGGTCGGCCCGGTTAATGGCAACTCGACCCGTTTTTACCAGATTAGTCAGTGTCGGAAAAGTAAGCTTAGTCGTTACGCCCGTAGCGGGCTGCACAAAGGTCCGCCCACCCGTTGCCGAAGCGGCCAGCACCTGCCCCTTTTGCAGCGTAGCTAATGGCGTTCCAGTGCGGTCGGCCGTAATCTGATTGAAGCGTTTGCCACTCAGAAGAAAGCCCTGGGCTCTGGTGGATTGTTCACCTTTAACGTGATAGTAAACCACCACGGCCGAACCCGTTGAGAAACCCAGCATGGCTGCCTTGTCCGTGCTGGTTGTCGTCAGCATCAGTCCGCGCCTAATCTGAGCCCGAAACAAAGCCGCGTTCGTCAGCTTGCCTGCATCGGTATTGGCTAATGTAATCAGTTCACGCCCAAACGCATCGGGCAGCGGCAACCGAAACGACAGCGAATCGGTGGTGTTAGGCCTTGGCCGGATTACCTGCCTAACCAGCGGCTGCGCATCCGCCCGCGCCGTGCTGCTGATATCATAATTACTGGTTGTTGTTAAGCTGTCACTCAGGCGGTACACCTGCAGTTCCTGGGTCTGTAAGGTATCGCCGTAGTAGAGCCGATCATAGTCCAGAAACAAGCGGGTCGAATCGTACACAATTCGTTCAGGAGCGGTAACATTGGTTGTCGACGAGTCAGTAACAACAAAGTCGCGGTAAGATGTAAGCTGCACAAACGCCTTTGCCTGCACTTTTCCGAAAACCGGATCGGTATAGCGACCAACCATCAGATTACTTTGATCGTTACTGCGTACGGAATCTAGCCGGATGGTTTCGCGTACAATGGTCAGCGTATCGCTATAAGCGATATCGACTGGTGTGGTAGGTGGTAAGCCAATTTCTTTGGGTTCTTCGCAGGCCAGCACGACCGCTACCGCCCCCGCCAGTAGACCTAGTCTACCCAGCCAGTTGCGTGTAGAGGTTATAATAGCGTTCTGCGACATCTTCATCTTCGGCAGCATCAAATTTATGTTCGGGTAAATCGGTTAAAATGGCGTTCAGGCTCTCGCTCGACTCTTCTTCTACCCGCACAACGGCATCGGCATAGGTGCAGCCAATACGAATGAATCCGGGAAAGTCGGCGGTTTTCAGCTCATTGAGCATCGAATCGTCGATATCCATCATGCGGGCTTTCTCAATGATATCGCCCTCGAACCGGTGTTCAAACGAGTTGTTATACACCGTGAAAACCGATTTGGCGTCTTTGAACATCGGATCGTTCTTGTACGTCGTTTTGAGGTATAGCGGAATCAGGGCCGTCATCCAGTCGTTACAATGGACGATATCAGGAGCCCAGCCGAGTTTTTTGACCGTTTCGAGCACCCCTTTGCAGAAGAAAATGGCCCGCTCGTCGTTATCAGCGTAGAAGCGGTTCTCTTTGTCATGGAAAACGTACTTCCGCTGGAAATAGTCTTCGTTGTCGATGAAATAGACCTGTAGTTTAGCCGTCGGAATAGACGCTACCTTAATAATCAGGGGTTTCTCTTCATCACCCACGGCGATGTTGATACCCGACAACCGCACTACTTCGTGCAACCGGTTTTTACGCTCGTTGATCAAACCGAAGCGCGGTACGAGAATCCTAATTTCCATCCCCCGCTCCTGCATGGCCTGAGGCAGTTTGCGAACGAAATCGGCGACATCGGATGTTTTCAGGAAGGGATTGATCTCGCTGGCAACGTAGAGAATACGTAATTTGCTCATAGAAACGGTTGGGGTGTAACGGTTGATTTACCTAAAAATTTACAAAATTAGGCAATTTTTTCTCACACCTCAATACAATTTGCCTAAAAAAGATGGGGATCACGTATCATTGCAGCCGATTATCAAGCTGACTCCCGTGATTCGTTTCGACACCACTGCGGCCCTGCGCCAGCACTTAGCTCCCCTCCGTTCTGGCCAGTCTATTGGTCTTGTCCCCACGATGGGTGCGCTGCACGAAGGCCACAGGAGCCTTATTGAAGCGGCCCGGAGGGCGGGCGATTTGGTAGTGGCCAGCGTTTTTGTGAACCCGGCCCAGTTCAACAACCCAGATGACCTCGCGCGCTACCCACGCTCACTGGATGATGACTACCAAATGCTGGAAGCGGCTGGCTGCGATGTTGTGCTGGCACCGTCGGTAACAGAGGTGTATCCCGAGCCACCTACCCTGCGGCTAAACTTCGGCGAACTGGAAACGGCGATGGAAGGAGCCTTTCGGCCGGGCCATTTTAATGGCGTAGGCATCGTGGTAGCCAAGCTGCTAAACATTGTGCAGCCTCACCGGGCTTACTTCGGCCAGAAGGATCTGCAACAGGTAGCGGTGGTCCGAAAGTTAATCAGTGACTTTAGTTTCCCCGTCGAACTAGTGCGTTGCTCAACCGTCCGGGAGGCCGACGGGCTGGCTATGTCGTCGCGCAACCGCAACCTCACCCCTGAGGAGCGCGCCCTCGCTCCGGCCCTGCACGAAGCCCTTATCCTGGCCCAGGATCTGCTGGCCGAGGGGCAGAGCACGGCCCAGGCCAAAGCCGCCGTAACGGGTTTCTTCAGCAGCAACCCTAACTTTCGTCTGGAGTACGTCGAGATTGCAAACGCCGATACCCTCCAACCGGTTGGTGAGGTGCTCGCACCGGGTCAAACAGCCATCTGCTTAGCCGTCTACTTAGGCAAAGTCAGGCTAATCGACAATGTCGTATTCTAATCCGTACGCAGAAGCGTCTGCCGTTTAGGTCTATTTATTTTTCTGAACCGAGGAGTTTTTAAACTGCCGTTGGGCAAACTCCAGAAACACGGGCCAGTCGAGCGAGTCGACGTGACCTCCTTCATGGTTACGAAAAGCCAGTTCACCGTCAATCAGGGCAACATCAGGAGCGGGCATTTCCCGGGTGCCAACACCTTTCTTGCCCAATAATGTATAGACTGGACTAGCTGCCACGCAGGCCAGAAACTCTCCTTTTGGGTCAGCCCAAGTGTCGCGGGTGCCACCCGTAATAAAAACTGGGCGGGGCGCAATCAGGGCTATCAACTCATGGGCATCAACGGGCATGGCTTCCCAGTTTCCGCCGTACTTCACGAAATTAGGCGCCATCCAGTGATACTCGCCCGCGCTGGCTACGTTGTCGATGGTTTCGCCAAAATTCCGCTTTTCCAGAGAAGCGCCCATGGAGCCGGAGCAACTCGCAAAAACGATGTCCCAGCGCGGGTCCAGTGCTCCCGCCAGCAGAGCCGCTTTACCCCAGCGCGAATGGCCCTGAATACCTATACGGCTAGCGTCGATGGACTTGTCGGTCTCCAGGTAGTCAAGAGCACGGCTCAGTCCCCAGCTCCAGGCGGCCAGAACGCCCCAATCGTCGGGCTTTCGGTCGGCACCTTTGCTCATTAACCCAATGATACCCTCGTGCAGACCCGCTCCACTGTCCAGTTGAATAGCGCCCGTGTTCACCGTAGCCACTGCCCAGCCTGCCGTAATGAGTTTTTCGATCGTGGCCATTGGCGCAGGAAAATTGCCCCAAACAATTACCATCAACGGCATTTTTTCACTCTTGCCAGTAGCTGACGCTCCAACGGGTTTGTAGAGAGTAACCGGAATGCTGGGGGTTGCTGTGGGGTATCGGCTATTGTCAACCTGACCAATAATGGTGCTTCGATTTGCTTTTCCGGCCAGCACGACGCTATCGACCCCGGCATGGGCAAACGTTACGTTGGGTGTGTTAGCCGGAATTTTGCCATAAATTTCGGTGGTGTAGTCGTTAAGGATTTCCGGACGACGCTGTTTCCACCACATGTTGGCGCTGGTTACGGGCTTCCCAGTTTTCAGTACCAGCGGATCAGGCAATTTGTAGCCCTCAGCCTTTGATTCATCGTAATTGGACCAGTTTCCCCAGCCCGATCGCGTATAAGTGGAGTTTGCGTCGTCGACCCAACTGGTCGAACCTTCTTTGATCTTCAGGTGCTGCGGACGTTTTGGATCATCGGCAAGTGAGGGTAAAACAGGCTCACTAAGTTTAAACGACTGCATGGTCTTTTGCCAATCGGCCTGACTTGCTGCCCGGAGTTTTTCCCCATACGCCTTCCGCTCCTCCGGCGTCATCTTCTGGATGTCGGCACGCTGGGCATTGACGCTCCCAATTGACAGAACCAGGCTAATGGAAATGACAAGTACGCTGTAAAAACTAATCTTCATGGGTTGCCTGGTCAGTAATATAGATAGCGTTATCCTTTTAGTGCTGCCCTTTTTCTAGACAAAAAACGGTACGTCTTTAGGGGCATATTTGCGCATGCCCTCTTCGTTGATCTCCACACCAATGCCCGGCTTTTCAGACAACGGAATGTACCCATCCTTCACCATTGGTCCGTCGAACGTAACGATTTCCTTAAACATGGGCTCCTCGTGAAAATAAATCTGCCACTCCA
>JAQBNX010000369.1 GCA_028288385.1 Spirosoma sp. | reverse complement strand
GCAAAACCCATTACCGAAGGGCTCGTTCAGGCAGGTCATACGGTTACCGTCGTCACCAGCAAACAGGATAACGTAGCGGCTATTGAAGCGCTGGGAGCCAAAGCGGCCGTAGGCAACCTCGAGGACGCTGGCTTTCTCCAGCAAGCCTTTGCCGGTGCTGATGCGGCCTATCTGCTGTTGCCTTCAAAGTGGGGCGTAGCAGACTTGCGGGCCTTTCATAACCAGGTTGCCGATAACTACGTTGCGGCCATCCGGGCCAATGACATTCGGTTTGCCGTATTGCTCAGCAGCATTGGAGCGCACATGGGCAACGGGGCCGGGCCAGTCGACGGACTACACGACGCTGAGCAAAAACTAGCGCAGGTTGAGGGATTGAACAGCAAGTTTTTACGTCCTTCCTACTTCATGTATAATTTATTTAGTTCGATTGACATGGTGAAAGGGATGGGCATCATGGGCGGTAACTTCGGCGACGATCCTATTGCCCTAACGCATACCAGTGACATTGCCGATGTCGCCCTACAGGAACTCCTGAACCTGGACTTCACCGGTCACCAGGTTCGCTATATCGCTAGTGACGTACGTACCGGCCCTGAAATTGCCAGGGTATTAGGTGAGTCTGTTGGTAAGCCCGAAACGCCGTGGGTAGTATTCTCCGATGAACAGTCCAAACAGGGTATGATTCAGGCAGGATTAGACGAGCATCTAGCCGGGAAATACACGGAAATGGGCGAGGCCATGAGGGATGGACGGATGCAATCCGATTTTTGGGAACATAAGCCTCCTTTTGGCAAAATCAAACTGGAGGCTTTCGCTACTAACGAATTTGCCCCTGCCTTCAACGCCTAAAATACCATATAGAACAAGGCTGGATGGATAATGAATGGCTGCTGCTAATCCATTATCCATCCAGCCTTGTTCTATGATAGATTCATCAGTATTTATTGCTAGTTACTATGGGAACAAAAACCGCACTTATTACAGGTGCCAACTCTGGCCTTGGGCTGGCTACAGCCAAGGCCTTGGCACAACGCTCATTTGATCTAATCCTGCTGTGTCGTACTGAACAAAAAGGTCGCGCTGCCCAGGCCGAAGTCCAGAAAGCCAACCCTGCCGTAACGGTAAACTTTTTCACGGCCGACCTTGCTGACCTTGATTCGGTGCGCCGGGCTGCCGGGCTCATAAACACCCAGTCCCCCAAACTCGACGTCTTGATTAATAATGCGGGCTACACACCCGCCCGGCTTGAGTTTGTAAATGATATTGAAAAATCGTTCTATGCCAGCCACATCGGGCATTTTGTCCTGACCCACCTTCTGCTCGACTTACTCAAACGGGCTGGGGCTGATGCTAATGGACCTGCCCGGGTCATCAGCCTGTCGTCGGGGGCTTATTTAGGTGGACGAACGTCCCGCTTTTTCCGCCGAATTGACGACCTATCGCTAACATTCGCGTATTGCGATGACAAATTAGCCAATCTGCTCTTTGCCAGGGAACTGGCCCGCCGAACGGCCGGACAGGGCGTTGTGTCGTACTCGGTGCATCCGGGGGCGGTGCGAACCGGCTGGGGTACGGATACGCCGGGTATTATAGGTTCGGTGCTCTCATTAGCCAGGCCATTTATGCGTACGCCTGAAAAAGGAGCTCAGACGTCGGTGTTTCTGGCATCAGCTCCCCTGAAGTCCATCGGCGAACGTAACAACGGCGGCTACTTTAGTGATAGTGTTCCCAAGAATACCTATAACCCCGACATCACCGACGAGAAAGCGGCCTGGCTTTGGGAGAAAACGTTGCCTTTTGTATGAAATGACCTCCACCTATCTGCCGGCTACGTTTAATTAGAGGGAAGGTGACCTACTTCAGCAAAGCGACCGATCGACGGTAAGTCATTTGGGTGCCGTCTGGAAACTGACAGAGAAGCACGTAGGGATAAGTGCCCGTTAAGGCCGTGTTGCCGTTCTCAAGTTGTCCGTTCCAAATGGGTTCACCATTGCCAAGCCTGAAATTGACCCGGCTATAGACAATGCTACCCCAGCGGTCATAAACCACAAACCTGGCAACGGTCAGCGAGGGAAAACTGAAAAACAACGTAAAGGCATCGTTCAGGTTGTCGGCATTAGGCGAAAAAGCCATTGGCAGATGAACAACATTGTCGCAGTCGACGGTTAAACTGACCGGCCATGAACTGGTGCAGGCATTCTTGTCTCGTATGGATACGGTGTAGGATCCTGCACTCAGTCCCAGAAAGGAATTGTCTGGTTGAAACGTCTGGCCGTCGATCGAGAACGTATATAAGCTGACAGGACTGGGGGTGGTGACCGTAATGGATGCGTTTTGTTGCCCGCATGCTTCCGGGGTTATAATTAAGTCCGTGATGGTCGGCGCGGAGCTGGCCGCTATGCCCACTGGCTGGCTGGTTGTGCAGCCCGCGCTGTCTTTCGCAATCAACGTATAGATACCCGCCTGGAGACCGTCGAACGTGTTACTAACCTGCTCTGGGTGACCATCAAGACTAAACCGGATGGGCCCGGCTCCTCCTGAAACCAGCATGGATACCCGGCCATTGGCTAGCCCACAGGTTGTTGGTACGGCGTTCATACTAACGAGGGCTAAGGGTTTTGACAGGGGCAGGCTGACATTTTTGCTGATTACGCACCCACTGGCGTCCCGCACCCGCACGCGATACGTACCACCCGGCAGGTTAACGAACTGGGGACTTGCCTGATAAATCGTTTCGTCGATGGAGTAGGTTAGGGGAGCAACTCCGCCCATGGCCATCACACTCAGTTCGCCAGTGGCACTTCCGCAGCGGGGTGGGGTTGTTTTCAGCTCGTTGATGTTTAAGCCACCTTCAATACTCACTGACTGAGTAGCCTGACAACCAGCCCCGTCGCGTATCTGAATGGTGTACTTACCGCCTGGCAGGTTGGAGAACGTACCGCCTGACTGGAATGCCTGTCCATCAACGCTGTATTCTATGGCTCCACTGCCTCCCACGCCAGTTACCGTCAGGCTACTACCTTCCTGTCCGCAGATAGCAGGCTTCGTGCTGATGTTGGCGATACCCACTGAGAACGAAGCGGGCAGGGACAAGGCTCTGGTAACTTCGCATCCTTTGCCGTCCCGCACATGAGCAATATAATCCCCGCCCGGCAGGTTGCCGAAGTTGGGCTGGCTCTGAAAGGTGACACCATCGATGGAGTAGGTTAGGGCACCGGTTCCGCCGGTGGCTGTCAAACTTACTCCGCCGGTAGCCAGACCACAACTCGGCGAGGTGGTTTTTAGGTTGCTGATGGTAGGCGCTGCGTTGGCGGCCAGCGTAACCGCTTGCTCAGACCGGCAGCCTGACGCATCTTTGACCGCAACAGTATAGCTTCCCGGTCCAAGGTTGGCAAACAGGGGTGTTGCCTGAAAGGTCCCACCATTAAGGCTATATTGCCAGTTGGCTGAAGGACCCGAAGGGGATACTGAA
>JAQBNX010000338.1 GCA_028288385.1 Spirosoma sp. | reverse complement strand
AATAAATTAGTAACATACAAGCTATTTATAAATAATTTATACAAATAGATATTGCTCTTGAGATGGCTATTTTTAGTTTGACTGCTAACTTTAAAAAGTCGTCAGTGAACACTTCTTCTCTTAGGTTTGATGTCCAGTTTCCATGTATCATCGTTAAAGGCCAGAATAGTAAATACGCTCAACTTTATCACTGAAGGTCTTGCGACCATAGATACGCTAATTTGGATTAAATAGATTCTTGGATATAAGTATAGCATGACTTGTCAGCCCTAAGCAACAGAGCAGTCAGAAGCAGAACACGGAATCGCATGTTGGGTAGATAGTGCGTCAAAGCCGATAGCACGCATTTGAGATCTGACCAAGGTAGTCAGGCCCTCAAAAAAGCCCTCCTTCGGATTCAGCGACCGGTTATCCATTTTTTTAGGGTCGTTTCGCTAAAAGAGCGTAGGTTGGTCGCTGTATCCTAAACTTTACGAATACCATGAATTTTCTGTTTGTCCTTCTGGCACTAGCCGCCCTCATTATTTACCTGTCCATTGTCGTTGTTCAGCAGGGTACGGTGGCCGTCATTACCATTTTTGGTAAGTACGCACGGGTTATGGGGCCGGGCCTGAACTTTAAAATTCCGTTCATCGAAATGATCTATCGGCGCATCTCCATTCAGAACCGGTCGGTAGAACTGGCGTTTCAGGCCATTACGGCCGATCAGGCCAATGTCAACTTTAAGGCCATGCTAGTCTATTCGGTCTTGAATCAGGGAGAGGAAACAATTAAGAACGTAGCCTTCAAATTCATCGACGAAGCTTCCTTCATGCAGGCCCTTATCCGAACTATCGAAGGTTCGATCCGTAGTTTTGTAGCAACAAAACGGCAGTCCGAAATTCTGGCGCTCCGCTCTGAAATCATTGAGCACGTAAAATACCAGCTCGATACACTGCTCGAAAGCTGGGGCTACCACCTCACCGACCTACAATTAAACGACATTGCCTTCGATGAGGTTATTATGCGGTCGATGGCGCAGGTAGTGGCATCCTCTAACCTGAAAGCAGCCGCCGAAAATGAAGGACAAGCCTTACTGATTACCAAAACCAAAGCTGCCGAAGCCGAAGGCAATGCCATTAAAATTTCGGCCGAAGCCGAAAAAACGGCCGCTCAGTTGCGGGGTCAGGGCGTGGCGCTGTTCCGCGAAGAAGTCGCTAAGGGTATGGCCGAATCGGCCAAAGTTATGAGCGAAGCCGACCTCGATGCGTCGCTGATTCTGTTTTCGATCTGGACCGAGGCCGTCAAACATTTTGCCGAAGCCAGCAAGGGCAACGTCATCTTTCTGGACGGGTCGACCGACGGCATGGAGAAAACCATGAAGCAGCTTATGGCTATTGAAAAGCTGAACAACGTTTCAGAAACAGCGGCCATTGCAGCACCCGGCTCCAGGCCCCGCAATACCTGATCTAACCCAAAAAACCCGGATGCAGCAGCGGCACCCACTTTAACGCTAACATTGTTCCTGTTTATGAGTTGTTAATCTGACGCTCCGGCCCGGTTTACTATACCACCAAGAACGCATAATCCCAGCAATGACAAATTTGCTTTTCCCCACAGACTTTTCGTCTGACAATGCTGCTGCCCTGAGTTGGGCGCGACTTTTTGCCCGCAAAACCGGGGCGACCATTACGTTACTACATGTTTTTCAGCCCATGATTCCCGACTCTACCCTACCCACTATCGGCGACCCGGGAATGGGCATCGCGGCTTCGCAGGAGATTGAGGAAATCAGCCGTCAACGGCTAACTGAACTTGCTGCCGAATTGCAGGAGCAGGGACTTTCTGTTAAAACCGACTGGCGCCTTGGCTCGGCCGACGACGAAATTTTGGAGGTAGCCCGTGCCATGCCTGCAGATTTGATTGTGATGGGTCGCTCGGAAGTAAGTTCGTTTTTCGATCGGTTAACTGGCAGTGCCGTCACCGACGTAGCAAACCAGGCTGTTTGTCCCGTCTTGATTGTGCCATTGCCTACCGAAAAAGAACATGCCATTGCTGGCCCGGCGCAGGTGCGAACCATTGCCTACGCTATGCAGCCCCGCACGACGCAGAGCGACGTATCGGCCCAAACCGACTCCTTGGTCGATGCGTTTGATGCCAGTCTGGTCGTGCTCACCGATGATAAATTAGATAACGTAGCGGCCGATCTAATTGTGATGCAACTGTATCCGCAATCGGGTTTCCTGGATAACCTGCTGCATCCTAACCGGGCCAGCGCATTAATCGCAAAATCAGACGTGCCGGTTTTAGTGTATCATATGCCGAAGTAAGTTTTCAGTGAGGTGATTTTGTAAGCCCATCTTAGCCAGGCATCATCTGTACTAGTTGTTTCTGGTTATTGTACCAGGTATGCCGGCAGGGGAATATCCTCTTCTCCTTCACGCGGAATTGGTGTTAACCGGACGGTCTGCATAGGCACTACGCCAGACCATGTGGGCAGACTGGCGTCTTCGGGATCATCGTTAGGGCCACCCGTACGGACTTTAGCGGAGGCTTCAGCCAGTGAAAAGGCCAGAACGGTCGTCTTGCGCAGTTCACTCTCGGTAGTAGGGCGCAAATCAGCCCAGCGGTCCGGCACGAGATGATCGGTGATCAGGGCCAGCGCATCCATTTTTTCGGCTTCGTCAGCCACTTTTCGGGCCTCACTGAAAATAACTACGGACCGGTAGTTGACCGAGTGATGAAACGCCGATTTGGCCAGCACCAGACCATCGCATAACATCACCGAAATGCAAACCGGTCCACCCTGTTCAATCTGTCGGATAAAATGGCTGCCCACTGATCCATGAATGTAGAGTTGCCCTTCTTTCCGGGCAAAGGCTGTTGGAATAGCCATGGGTTGCCTATCTGCTACGTAGCTGACGGTACAGAATAAGGCTTCGTCCAGTATTGAGTGAATTGTTTCAGCGTCATAGTGAGCGCGTTTAGCTAAACGACTGGGTGTAATTCGGGTTGTTTCCATTCAATGAGAAATATTGAACAATAAACAAGCAACAATATCGATTGCAAACATCTTAACTTACCGGCCTATCTAAACCATCCGGTTTTTACAAAACAGGTAGTCCGGTTATGACACCGTTTACGTCACTGCTGTCAATTGATAAACTGTCTGCCAGGCCCGCCTTTGTGCAACTAAGTGATCAGTTAGTCAACCTCATTCGCACCGGTACGTTATCAGTGGGGCAGCGAATACCCGGCACGCGCCAAATGGCTGGTTTATTAGCCATAAACCGGCAAACGGTTGTAGCTGGCTACGACGAAGCAATAGCGCAGGGGTGGCTCGAAACCCGACCAGGCAGCGGTACGTTTGTAGCCGGGCATCTGCCGGATGTTCAACCACAGTTGCTGGCCATAGATAAAAGGGAAACTGGCATTCAACAAAATGGTCCGATTGACCAAGACCCATCGCGGCAACCTGGTTACACGTTTGTGTTACGGCCCTACCTGGCACGACCCATATTAATCAATTCCGGGAGGCTGCATTTAGACGATGGGTTCCCTGATATTCGACTGGCTCCGCTGGCCGAGCTGGGCCGGGCCTACCGATCCTATTTCCGGTGGGGAAACCCGCAACAGCATTTTGGTTATGGCGACCCAAAAGGCCACCCGCTCCTGCGCGAACAACTTTCAAGTTACCTCAACGAAACGCGCGGACTCCATACTACGTCCGATAATGTGCTGATAACGCGTGGGAGCATCATGGGGTTGCACCTCGTTAGTCAGGTGTTGCTGCAAGCCGGCGATGTGGTCATTACGGGAGAAACAACCTGGGCAGGTGCTACCATGAATTTCCTAAACGCCGGTGCCCGAGTGCTGACAGTCCCTGTCGATGCCTACGGGATGGATGTAGATGCACTAGCAGCCATAGCCGAAAAAATGCTGATTCGGCTGGTGTCCGTTACGCCCCATCACCACTACCCTACTACCGTTACGCTCCGCTCTGACCGACGTATTCGGCTCCTACAATTAGCAGAGCAGTATGGCTTTGCCATTCTGGAAGACGATTATGATTATGATTTTCACTACCTGAGCCGCCCTATTTTGCCCCTGGCCAGTGCCGACCAGCAAGGTATGGTCGTGTATATCGGCTCGCTGACGAAGTCGGTAGCACCCGCGTTTCGAATCGGCTACGTAGTGGCTCCGACTGCTCTAATTGACGAACTGGCGCGGCTCCGGCGCATCATTGACCGACAGGGCGACCCTATGCTTGAATTTGCCATTGGCCAGTTGTTCAAGACCGGCGATCTTAAGCGGCATTTTCGCAAGGCATTACGTATCTACCACACCCGACGTGACCATTTCTGTAAGTTGCTAAACACAGAATTAGCTAACGTAATCAAGTTCAGTAAACCTGACGGTGGCATGGCAGTCTGGGCTCTTTTCGACCCGGCTATCGATATGGAGAAGTTGGGCAAACGGGCCAGTCAGCGTGGACTTGACCTGGCTAATGGACTGATGCACAACCCACCGG
Organism: Spirosoma sp.; assembly: GCA_028288385.1. Lineage (GTDB taxonomy): Bacteria > Bacteroidota > Bacteroidia > Cytophagales > Spirosomataceae > Spirosoma. The sequence continues at coordinate 18,602 of JAQBNX010000338.1, read as the reverse complement.
GACAGTTGTTAAATGGCACTCGACTGGGTTTTGCATCGAGTACGGAGGCTGAGCTGGACCAAAGCGTAGCATTGCTCAAGAAAATTCTGTAAGTACTTGATTATCTCCTACGCAGGCATTTAACGACTTATTTATTGGGTTCAATCACGTCATTCATCCCTGACTCCCTCACCCGTGCCGCTTCCCAACCCAGCATGGCCTGTTTGCGTGCCGATCCCCAGCGGTATCCACCAAACAGTCCCGTTTTTTTGATGACCCGGTGGCACGGGATCAAATACCCAATAGGGTTGCTGCCAATGGCCGTGCCAACCGCCCGCGAGGCTGTGGGCTGCCCAATGGCATGGGCAATTTGATCGTAACTAACTAACCGGCCTTCTGGTATTTTCAATAAGGCCTCCCACACTTTAAGCTGAAAAGCCGAACCACGCATGAACAAAGGAATAGGTTTTGCGCGCATACTACCCATCAAAGGAAAAACCTGGTCTGCTAAGTGTTTCACCCTTCCCGGCTCCTCTTGAAGCGTAATGCCAGGCCATGTATCCGCAAGTAAAGAGTCCGGTTGGTCATCCTCATTCAGGAAATGCAGTAAAGCAATTTTACACCTGATTGCTCCTAACAGATAGGGGCCAAACGGACTGTTGAAAATTCCATAGCTCAGTGTAAGACCCGTTCCTGCCTGTTTAAACTGTCCCGGTGTAACGCCTTCAATGGTCACGAATAGGTCGTGAAGCCGACCCGTACCCGACAAGCCGGATGTGTGCGCAACTTCGGCCAGTGGAGCACCGGTGCGTAGTTGCTGCTTGGCATATTCGAGCGTCAGGTACTGGCTAAATTTTTTAGGGCTCACCCCGGCCCACTCGGTAAAGAGCCGCTGAAAATGAAATTCGCTCAGGTTGACTTGTGCAGCCACTTCGGCCAGGGAGGGTTGGTCACGGAAGTGAATGGTGAGGTGGTCGATGGACTGCGCAATTTGCCGGAACGGATGGGTTTCAGTCGTGTTCATGGCTGTTGTAAATAGTTGTCATGAACAAAGGTCGCCACTACCCTACGGGAATAAAACCCGATTCTTGCGCAGATTTAATGAATAGTGATGGTAAACGTAACAGCAAAAGTATTACCTGCCCCCACGTGCTGAATTGCTTCTTTTTGATCGATAGGCACCGTTTTACCCTCGGCATCGGCGTAGCCCAGCCACGGTTCGATGCACACAAACGGCGCACCCGGCTTGGCCCAGATGCCGAGGTGAGGAAAGTCCGGGAATGAGACAGTTACCCCCCGTTCATCCTGACCGGTACGCTTTAGGGTCACAGTCCTGGATTTTAAGTTTTTGAATACCAGTGCATCCTGATCGAATAGGTGTTCAGTTAACGTCAGTTGTCGGTTGGCAATGGGCACAGAACGGGTTTCGCCCGAGAACAGGCCCGCGTCCGACAGTTGATGCGTAACCAGCGTCTCCTCCTGTTCAAACTCCAGTACGTAGTCACCGGCTTCGCCCGGCCCAAAAGGAACGTTAAAGGCAGGATGCGCCCCAACCGAAAAATACATGGTATCCTGGCCTTCATTCAAAATTTGATACGTAACGCTCAGTGTGGTCCCTAGCAGTTGGTAAATAATTTGAAACTCAAACTCATACGGATACACCGCCCGGGTTTCGTCACTGGAACGCAGGGAGAAAACAGCATGACTGTCCGATGTTTCGGATTCTGTGAACAAAGACTGCCGCGCAAATCCATGCCGTTTCATCGGGTACGTTTGGCCGTTTACGTGCAACTGATCGTTCAGCAGGCCGCCCACGATGGGAAACAGATTAGGGGCATGCCAGCCCCACACGGCAGAGTCGGCCTGCCAGAGATGTTCAGTATTGGCAGGTTTATAGAAAATACCCGTAAGTTCGGCACCCTGCGGGCGAATGCTAACCCGTAACTGATCGTTCTCAATAGTTGTCATGGCTTTAACTTTTGACTGCTTCGCGTAAATATAGGCCGTGAATATAGGCCGTGGCCATAAATTACTTAATCAGTGGGTTCCCATAAACCGCATCGGTGTCCTTCGCCGAACACCACAGACAAATAATCTACCACAAGCGGCCAGTAATGACTTTATCCATTTTAACTATATGAGCAGCCCATTTTAAGCTAACGGCACTTTATTTAAATCGAACAGGTTGCATCGAAACGCATATAACTGATTTTTACAAAAAATATCCTTGCTGTATGCGATTTGCTTACTTATTGCTCTTAATCTTTTATGCGTTTTCTAGTTTTTCTCAAGATACAACACAAGCAGGAACCATCCAGCCTGAAACTATTCAACCTGGAGTCTTCCTTGCAATAGACTGGGAGAATGATGCGTTTCAGGTTCGGCAAAAAAGTGTCTCGGATCGCTATTACAGCAATGGCCTGCGTGTCACCCATATGGGCAGGTTCTGGCAAAGGTGGCCCACACGACATGCGTTGCTTACACTACTTCCAAAAGATAACCGGACTTACAATTCACTCTATTCCTTTTCTATCGGTCAGGAGATTTACACCCCAAAAAACACCAAAATTGCCAGGCGACCACTTTATCCAAACGACCGCCCCTATGCAGGCTACCTATTTGTATCGTGGGGCCTGAGCACCACCGACCCCATTGGCGCCCGCCGGTTGACTTCAGCATTGACCCTTGGCATGATTGGCCCCGTTTCGGGAGCCGCCGAAGTGCAGCAACGCCTGCACAAACTGCTTGGTCAGCCAATGCCCGCTGGCTGGGAGGCACAGATGAAAAACGATCCCGCCATTAGCTATTACGTACGGTATGAAGGTCGTGTAATTCCGCGTTTTTCACCGGTGGTTGATGTCATTGGCGACATTGACGTCACCATCGGTTCGTTAATGAACGTTGCGGGCATGGGTGGCACGCTCCGGCTCGGCCTGTTCAACGATTACTTTCAAAATCCTACGGGCTTATATAACGCCGGAGGAGCAGCCACACGAAGATTTCAGTGCTACGCATTTGTTCGGATTGGCTTCCGGGCAGTGCTGGACAACGCCTTGCTCCAGGGGGGCTGGCTAAACGGCTCCAACAACTACTACGCCCTGCCCGCCGTTGAATTGCAGCACTTTTATGGGCAAATGGATGTGGGTGGTGTCATTGCGGGTAAAAATGTGCAGCTTACGTTTACGCAGCACGTCCGCACGGCCGAATTCGTTGGGGCACTGGCCGACCAATGGGGACATCTTAGCTTGCTGGTTAGGGTAGCGAGGTAAGCATTAAAAAACCATTCCGCTGTCAGCGCGTTATTTAAGCATACTCATTAAAGAGAAAACGGTATGGATAAGGCACAAAAATTTGAGTTGATGAACAAGATTGTTCGTGAACTGGAAGACCTTCAGAATAGCCAAACGGCTCTGATAACAAAAATAGGCCAGATTGAGGTTGATAACATGAACGGGTTGAACGATAAGTACCTGGAAACCAATCTTGGGGATATGCACAGCAAAGTAGCAGAGAACGTAGACGCCGTTACCGAGATTTTCGCCCACTTTGAGCGGCAACGCGATGAGTATGCAGCGCAAAACGGCGCAGCCATTGCCGCCATTGAAGCCGCAGCGGCCATTGAAGCCGTGAAATAATAGGTTCATTACGTAGTACGCAAAAAGCCGGAGGATCTCCGGCTTTTTGCGTACTACGTAATGAACCTGACTAATACAGAATTTTACTGGCCCGAAACGTACCGTCGGCAGCTTGCAGGAGTTTAGCCCGCAGGCGGGGATTGTAGCCAGGTCGGTCGGTCAGAAAGCGCCGGACCAGCGCAGCTACGTCGGGCGTTTGATAGGCACTGAACGTTGCCCGCAGCCATTGCTCGGGGAAGAAAATATCGCCCGTCCGTTGAATTTCTTCTAGCAGGTCGAGGCTTTTGGGCAGGTATTTCGCCGACGTTTCGGCACGTAGCGGGTGATGCAGGTAGCCCAATGCCGCCGTTACCCAGGATTCATGATCCCGGTTGGCTTCAAGACTTAATGCATCAAAAAAACGATCTCTTTCTGCTACGTTACTCGATAAAGCCGGCATCATAAAGGATAGTCGCTTCTGCCGGTCAGGATTTTTAATACGGGCAAGTTGCCGCGATAAAATATCGCTCGCGGGATAGTCACGGACTGCCAGCGCCAGCGCCAGCGAGGTATAGTCATCTTCGGTCAGGGTTACGCCCACAGGAGCCTGCTGTTCGTTCCAGATCGCATAAAGCCGTTGCTGCGCCGATGGGCTCAGGGCGATAGCCTGATACAGCCGGAACAGAAGTTTTTTCTGGCCGGGCGTTGGCGCTCCTTCCATGGCCCGCCAGGCGTCCTCTTCAACGGCCGCAGCCAGTGCCGGGCGGTCAGCGGGCTTTGTAAAATTCCAGACAAGGTCGGATAGTTGACTCGTCAAGAGCCGCAGGTTCAGTTCTTCGCGCTCGGTGGAAAGCAGTGTCCGGTACGTGTCGACCAATTGCGTTGGGCTAACGTCTGTCTTTGCCAGTACTGCTTCATACAGGTTGATGGATGCTGCCGCCCGCATGACGGGATCTTTCAGGTTAGCCATATGCGGTAGCATAGCCGCATCGACGGGAAACCGCCCATAGCCCTGCCCCGACGCATTGAATAATATGAACAACGGGGTGGCCTTATCAACTGCCTGGGCCAGGTTGACGGTAGGTTGGTCCATGTTCACAGTTAGTTGCTCTACACGGTCGGCATATACCATCGCTACGTCGAAAACCTGTGGCCACACACGCCCGGAACCATCTTCGCCGGTTTGCGTAATGGTGAATCGGTTAATACGTCCGTTTTGCCCATCCAGCTGATACGTAAACATCGGCCGCCCCATCTCGCTTACCCAGATTCGGCTCCAGTCGTTCAGGTTTGCGGGCGTTCTTTTATCCAGAATGGCAATAAGGTCTGACCAGGTAGCATTGCCAGATGCGTAGGTTTTGAGGTATTCGCGTAGCCCATTCCGCAACGAGTCTTTGCCAATCAGCCGCTCCAGTTGCCGCATCATAATGGGTGCCTTGTGATAAATGATGCCCCCGTAAAGCGAACCGGCCTCCTCTAAATTAACCAGCGGCTGCCCAATGGGATTGGCTCCTTCGGTGCGGTCAACGGCATAGGCCAGCGGAACGTGATCGACCAGAAACTGCAGGTCGTAGTTAGCATCGGGAAACGAGCCTTCCGTGATTTTATCGGCCATGAAGTTGGCAAATACTTCTTTAAGCCATACGTCGTCGAACCAACGCATAGTTACCAGATCACCAAACCACATATGAGCCGTTTCATGGGCTATCACCGAAGCTCGCGCCAGCTTCTGGTCGCGGGTGGCGCCGTTGTCTAAAAACAAGGCCGATGAGCGATAGTCAATAGCCCCCACGTGTTCCATGCCACCATACTGAAAATCGGGAATAGCGGCAAAATCGAACTTGCCAAATGGATATGGAATCTGTGTGTAGGCTTCCATGAACCGTAGCGCATCGGCGTGAAGATTAAAAATAGGCCCCATGCTCAGCCGAATTTTAGTGGTGTCGGTTTCTCGGTGTATTAGCGTCATCGGTCGGTTATCCAAAACCTGGTGAACCGAGGTAAACCGCCCCGCCACGAACGCAAATAAGTAGGTTGGAATAAGCTCCGACTTGCCAAAATTGAGTGTCTTTATTCCATCTGCTACGGCAGAATCCTGTAAGGGAGCGTTGGTAATAGCTTGCCAGTGAGGGGGCAGCGTGAGTGTCAGCTGAAATCGGGCTTTCAGATCGGGCTGGTCGAAGCAGGGAAAAACGGTACGGGCGCGGTCGGGCACAAGCAGCGTATACAAGTAATCCTCATTGCGATTGAGCGACAGGTTGCCCGCCGTAAACGAGATGTCGATGCGGTTCATACCCCGCTTAAGCCTAGTGGGTTCTATGAGCAGATGTTCGCTTTCAAAAACAATGGGCACAACGATACCGTTAACCGAAATGCGCTGTATATGAGCCGCTTCCTCCTTAAAATCGATTAGTAGCGGCTGGGGGTTTGGCTGCCAGGTAAAGGTTACCGTTTCGGTGGCGGGGATGGGTTGGTTTTTCTGCGCTGGAATGCCGAACTTAAGGGCATAAGTCAGGTCGCTGAGGATTTGCTTTCTGGCCGAAGCCAGTATCTGCGACACACCCGTTTCTATTGGGAGCTGGGTAGTGGGCATTGCCTGACGAGTACAGGTTATATGGAACACACAAAACAGAACAAGTAGAAGACCGTAACCAATGAGTTTCAACATGGATTAGTAACGAATGATAGCGAACAAACGCAAGTTATGAAACGGCACTTAACCATCCTGCTTCTCCTGGCCGCAATTAGCCTGGCCAGCGCGGCAACCAGTCTGGCCAATGCGATTCTGATCCCCATGGATAACCAACAGGCCAACCACCTGAAGGCTTACGGTATTGCTTATGCTGTGCTCAAGGCCGATCAGGAAGTTGATTGGCTCCTCAACTACCGGGGTGGTAGTTTCATGATCAAACACACGCCGACTTTCGAGCGGGAGTGCCGGGTTCGCGGGGTTTCGTTCGAGTCATTGAGCGATGCACAGGCCGCTAAAATCAAGCAGGAGCTGGCTAACCCCGATCTGAACATGGACGTAGTGACGCTTCAGAAAGCAGCCAAAATCATCGTGTACTCACCCGTGAAAGTAGGCCCCGCCGAATTTGAGAATACCGATGCCGTACTGCTGGTGCTCACCTATGCCGAAATTCCTTATGAACTTGTCTATGACGAGGAAGTGCTGAAGGGCGACTTACCCAAATACGACTGGCTGCACCTTCATCACGAAGACTTCACGGGGCAGTATGGCCGGAATCTGCACCGCCAGTCACTAGCTGACATCAAAGTACAGGAAGACATTGCCCGCAAGTATGGCTTTTCTAAAGTATCTCAGATGAAGCTGGCAGTGGCCAAGGGCATTAAAGCCTTCTGCGCCGGTGGCGGTTATCTGTTTGCCATGTGCTCGGCCGCCGAAACGCTCGATATCGCCCTGGCGGCTGAAGGCGTCGACATTGTAGGTAGCAGCTACGACGGTGATGGAGAGGACCCAAATGCACAATCGAAACTCGATTTTACGAAAACGCTGGCGTTCCAAAATTTTACGCTTGAAGGTGATAACGGCTACCGGGGTTTCTCAACGTTCTCCGACATCAACGCTACCGGTGGGCGGGGCGGCTATGACCAGTCAGGGGGCTTCTTCGAGTTGTTCAATTTTTCAGCCAAGTGGGACGTTATCCCGGCCATGTTAACCCAGAATCACGAGCCGATTATCAAAGAGTTTATCGGACAAACGACCGCGTTTCGCAAGACCGCCGTCAAGCCAAGTGCACTGGTTATGGGCGAAGGTAAAACGTCCGACCGCTATATATACGGTGAAGTGGGTCGGGGGCAGTGGACTTTTTACGGAGGTCACGACCCGGAGAGTGTTCGCGGTGGTGGAGGCAACTGGCGCACCCCAACGGACCTCAATCTGCATCCGCACTCGCCCGGCTACCGGCTTATTCTCAACAACGTCCTGTTCCCATCAGCCCGGAAAAAGAAACGGAAGACGTAGTAACCAACCGGTTATGTGATAAAGAGGATTGACCTATGCAGTCGAATTACGTATGCTATTTTCCCTCGGGGTTATTAGCCTTGTTTATTCATCATAATAGGTTGAGATACCCCTAGGATTTCGAGATAGCAAGCCCATTTTAACTGGTGACCAATTTGGTATTGGGCAGTTAGAAAAACGGCTAAATAGCAGTGTAACTTTCTTGAAAAACTCGTTTCCAGCTAGTTAGTGAGCGAGTAGCCACTCCCGAACGCGGGGGTTGAAATCCTCAATGCATTCCCAGTGAAACGCGTGTCCGGCGTTATCATAGATGAAAAGTTCGCTATTGCGGATGGCCCCGGCAACTTCTTCACTCATCCAGACGGGCGTAAATATGTCCTTACGACCGCCAATAACCAGACAGGGATTTTCAATCCGACTCAGGTCGGCTAATACGTTGTGGGTAATGCAGGCTTCGGCTTGCCCCTCCAAACCATGCAGGGGTTGAGGGTTTGAATCGATGGCCGCCTGCTGCCGACTCTCCAGGAGATCGGCAAACTGAGCGTCGTCGTCCCAGCTTCGCTTGGCGTAAATCAATAACTGGATGTAGTTTGAAAATTCCTCGGGCCGGAGCCGGGCTTTGATAGTGGCCATATGCCGGAAAATAGCTTCGGCAGTGCGGTCGCAGCGTGCCCACGGACACATCAGCACCAGGGAACGTACTTTTTCGGGATGGCGCAGGGCCAGTTGCTGCGCGATGGTACTGCCCATTGATACGCCTACGACCCGCACGTTTGTCAAACCAAGTGTCTCAATCAGTCCGGCGTAATCGTCGGCCATTTGCGCAGTGCTATACGGTCCGGCAGGCTTATCGGTCCGGCCAACGCCCCGGTTATCGCCCAGGATGCAGCGGAAATGCGTCTGCCAGTCATCAGCGTGTTTTTGCCAGACTGAACCGGGAGCCGTAATGCCCATAATCAGCAGAAGTGGCTCCCCTGCCCCACGATCTTCATAATAGAGGTTGATGCCGTTGGTTTCTACGAAAGGCATACACAGTAAAAGATATAATGACTTATGATGGTATAGCAAAAGGGTTGGCCGCCAATCGGGAATCAATACCAGTATCAAGTAAACAAATTACTTCGTTACGGCCGGAAGCAGCGTTTCATAGACCCAGCGGCCATCATGGAGCGTAACGCCATCGGGGTCGTCCATTGCTTCGGGGCCTTCGTCTTCGCAAATAATCCAGCCGCTGTATTGCTGCTCAATCAGCCACTGGGTGATGCCCACAAAATCAACTTTTCCCTTTCCCAGCAGGGCAAACTCCGGTTGCCCATTCCAGTCTTTGAAATGCACTAAATTAATGAGCGAGGCATACTCCTTCATTTTCGACAACGGATCCATCCCCCCATTGATGAGGTGGCCTACGTCGGGTGTCCAGCCGGTTACCGATGCGTCGAGCGATTCGAGGATTACGCGGTAATCTTCTTCGGTACGGGTAATGGACGAATGGGGCGAATTTGGATGAAATGTACACGGCACTCCCTCATCCACTGCCCGGCGCGACACCTGGTTGACAATGTTGACAAGATTACGTCGGCGATTTTCGAGGTCATGTCGCCCCGTTGGTTTCTGCACCGTGCAGAGGAGTGCGTTCGGGAACTGCCTCAGCAGCGCAATGCACCGGTCGGCCTCAAACCGTTCCTGTTCCGTTTCTTCGACTCCGTTCCAGTCCAGCGCCAGGGCAATGGCGGCTAACTCAACGTTTTGCTCGTTTAGCTTTCTGGCCAGGCTTTCGGCATCGGGCAGGTCGCCCATCCAGTTATGAATCGGCTCAATACCGGCAAAACCCGCCTGAGCCGTTATGTCGATCATATGCCCCATTTGGTTGGCATGGGTTTGACCGTTGTTGTTCATGAACCAAGTATAAGCTTCGGCTCCGAAGCGAAATGGAAAAGGCATAAGCAAGTGATTAAGCGTATTTGGCCTGCATGGTTTTGATAAAGTTGAATCCCTTTTCGGCAATGTCCCAGGGTTTACTAAACTCGCGCCACACGTTTATAGAATTGGCAAAGTCAATGTCGTTACGTGTAAACGCTTCAATGGTCATCCACCCCTTGTAATTGATAGCGGCTAATGTTTTGAATGTATCGTCCCAGGGAATGTGTCCATCGCCGGGCGTTCCCCGGTCATTTTCGCTGATGTGAACGTGCGCCAGCAGCGGCCCAATGGTCTGTATGGCGTCGGGAAAATGCTTTTCCTCCATATTGGCGTGGTGCGTGTCGAACATAGCCCGCACGTTTGGGTGATCGACACGGCGCACCAATTCTGCGAGTTGACTCATGGTGTTGCACAGGTAGCACTCAAAACGGTTGAGGGCTTCAGGTGCCAGCACAATGTTTGCCTGCCTGGCGTAATCGCCGACCTGATGGAGTACCTCTGCACTGTAGGCGTACTCCTCCGGTTGCGGCTCCCGGCGGCTGAACTGGGCAAACGCCGAATGAAAGGGGCCGCAGATGACCGTTGCCCCCAGGGCGTGTGCCCGGTCAGTGACTCCCTTCAGATAGTCAACTGCCTGTTCGCGCACCTTCACCGACTCGCTCGCTGGGTTCGCATCGGGCCCAACTACCGTGACGCAGGTACTTTGCAAACCCAGTTGGTTCAGGTGTTGACCAAATTTTCGGTAAACGGAAACTTCCTGCGTATCCACGAAACATTCAACACCATCGTAGCCAATGGTCCTAAGACGATCTGCCATTGGATTCATCTTCTCAGAGATGGCAGCCGTCCAGACCAACAGGTTAAAGCCAATGGGCGACGCTTGTTTCGGGGTCAATTCAGGAGATGTATTCGGTAAAGGCATAAACGAGTGTAGAATAGGTAAGGGCAACGCAACCTGATTATTTTTCCATGGGATGGTCCTTGAGCAACTGTTGGGGATTGTAGAAGTCCTTCTTGCTTTCGGTTGCGATCCTGACTCGCTTCACCCTATCGGGGTGAATGGCTGACGCCTGATTGCCAAAAGAATTTCTGACATAGGTTAGAACCGCGGCTATTTCCTGGTCTTTCAGCAAACCGCCGAACGGCGTCATTGGTACCTGTCCGGGATACGTCTTCCCATCAACGTCGATAGGTCCCATTAGCCCTTTTAAGGCTATTTTTATCAATCGATCCTCATTTCCTGTTACCCAGTTTGTGCCCGTTAAAGGTGGGAATTGCGAAGCAGAAAGCCCCCGCCCATCGGGCTGGTGGCAGGTAGTACAATACCCTTCGCGGGCATAAATTTCTTTCCCTGTATTAAACAGAGCGAGTTCTTCGCCTTTCAGCTTCGATTTCACTACCTCGTCCTTTGCTTTGTTAACATTCAGCCCTTTGAGGTGAGCAACGGCGGTTTCGTGTGCGTGAATCATCCACTCGTCCAAGGGTTTTTTATTGGCTTCGGCCAGAATGGGTAGTCCCTTTTCCGGTCCGATCCAGGAGGCTGCTACGATGGCAGCCAGCCGAACCCGGCTGTTGTCGTCCCGAACCGCCTGCATGATTAAATCGGCCTGATCGGCCAGTTGATGTCCCGTATAACGAACCACCTGAACGGCAGCGGCTCTGGCGTGGTAATCATTAGCCTTTAAAACTTGGCGGAGTAGTTTCTGATCCACTTTGTTCATACCCCAACTCACCCAGAGCCCTTCCAGCAAATGGTGTTCATACCGGGGGTCATTTTTATCCAGCCCTGCCGTCCATTTACTTAGTTTGGCCAGAACCTGATTAACATCCCGACCCCTGAGTTCGCGCCGGGTGCGGTAGCGGGTGCGGTATTCGGGCAGCTTCAGGTTATCCAGCAACGTCTCTATAGGCGCCCCGTCTATCTGGGCAGGCTTCACTAATGGTCGCGATGGATACGTAATGCGGTACACGCGCCCGTGCGAATGATCGCGCAGTGGATCCCGGGCGTTGTGTTGCATGTGTCCAATAAGGATGTTGTGCCAGTCGATCAGATATAGCGAACCGTCCGGTGCAAACTCCATATCGACCGGCCGGAAGTTCCGGTCCTCGCTCACAACGAGGTCTGCCCGATGCTTGCTGTTATATCCAGTGCCCGCATCCACCAGCGTGTGCTCTTTCATACCCAGAAACCCGATGGTATTGTTAATGAGGAAGTCGCCCTGAATGTCGTCGGGAAAATGGCGGCTCGACACAAACTCCAAGCCCGATGTTGGACGGACCCGCTGCGCATCTTCTATTAACTGGACCGATTTATGGGTGGCTTCGCCATAGCGGGGCAACACCGAGCCGGGCATCATCCAGCGAACGTCCGGGCTGGAGGTTTCTGCAAAGAACGGCTGCCCCCAGTCGTCAAAAGCAATACCCCAGGGATTGGGAATGGACAGTTGTGCGGTCCGTTCCAGCTTGTGGAGTTGAGGGCTATACCGATAAAACCCACCATTGGTGGCCCGTACAGGTCCGTATGACGTCTCTACGTTGGTGTGTAAAAATACCCCTTCGCCCGAATAAATAGCACCCGATGGGTCCGTCGTAAAAGCATGACTATTGTGGTGGGTGTCATGATCATCGTAGCCACTCAAGAGAATCTCGCTCTTGTCGGCTTTGTCATCCCCGTTCGTATCAGTGAAAATTTTCAGGTTCGTCCCCTGAGAGACGTAGACGCCCTCCTTAGCGATTTCAAATCCAAGTGGGAGGTGCAACCCAGATACAAACACGGTTTGTTTATCCGCTTTTCCATCCCCATTGGTATCTTCCAATATTAGAATTTTGTCGTCTGGCTTGGTATCACCGGGTTTGTAATGCGGATAACTGGGCATACAGGCTACCCACAACCGACCCTTGTTATCAAAGGACATCTGCATGGGTTTGGCCAGATCGGGAAACTCCTCTTCGGACGCAAAAAGTTCAATTTTATAACCCTGGGGCACCTTTAGTTTACTCAAGGCTTCCTTCCCATAGAGATACGTGAGGCTTCCGTTTTGTTCTGGATTAAAGTTTGTTTTTACAGCAGGCAGTTGCCTTGTCTTTTTATCAGCAGCGGCTACGTCCATTTTTTCGCCATTCGCTGCCGCCAGCCAAACGGCCGTATCCCGAATGGCGGTCATCTGCCGAATTTTCTCGATTTCGGCCGGGTAGTTATCAGGACCGAACGGATTATACCGGCGCCCGTAGACATGGACCCCATTGGGAATTTTATAATCGTTATGCCACATCCAGTTCTTTTCCAGCACGGCCTCATGAACCAGTTTCCGGTTGGCGTCCGCTTTGGCAGGCGTCTTACCAAAAACCTCGTCGGCCAACAACAGGCTTAGTTTTTTGTAGCCTGCCTCATTTAGTTGGGAGCCGTCGATGGTCAGCGGTTCTTTGCTGGCATCATACCACGATTTGGAGGGCGTGAAGGCATCAACAAAGAGGACCGGTTCGCCGTGGCGATTGTTCTGGTCGGCCACTTCCCGCATGGCTTTTGTGTACAGCGCCAGATTCGCATTTTCGGTTTTACCATTGGGCAGGTCATACGTACCAGACAAATCCTCAAACGCGATTGGCGACACGAGGGCCAGTTGCGGAGTGGAAGTGCCGTTGTATTTCTGGCTTAGCGTATGTTTGACAAATGCATCCAGTTCTGCTTTATAATTAGCCAGCCCGGCCGGCCCCTGGAAGGATTCGTTATACCCAAAAAATGCAACGATTACATCGGTCTTAAGTCGGGTCAGCCACTCATCGGGCGATTCGAACGTGCCCTGACTGTCTGACGGATTGGCGTATTCTGTCTGAAACTTCTCTGCGCCGGGGAATGCCCAGGGTGAGAATCGGCTCGACCGGGGTCTAAATCCGGGCGTATCGCCGGGGTCGCACATGTTGCGGATGTAGAGCGAATTGTTGGGGTAGCGAACCTGCATTTCCGTTTCGAACAGCCCATAATTCATCATCCTTGACCCCAGGTTGTTGCCCAGCAACACAATGCGCGAGCCTTTTTTTAGCTGGAGTGCTTCAGTTCGTGTAGCCGAGTGCTGGACCAACTGGAATGCGCTGAACGCGAGTATGGCCAGTCCAACCATAATCAGCGATACGTTGGCACTGATTTCTCTGGAAATGAATGATTTCATTAATTCAGGATTTTTTGGGATGACCATAGGGAACATCGATGGCTATTTTACCTTTAAATCGCTTGGGCACCGGCTTGCCAAGTTCCCAATGAATGGCATTGATAACCAGCCGCTGAAAGGACTCAACCTGAAAATCTTCGGGATGACCCAACGTAGTGATAAAGGCTTTGCCACCCCACTGATTTTGCCAGGTCCAGGCTACCGGGTTGTCGATGGCTTCTTTGTCGGGATTGACGGATTTGCCCATCAACAGCGGAACGGCCCCTTTAGCCGGGTAATCCGGCAGAACGCGGTAGAGCCAGGATGACGCGTGGAATGCCGGTTCGACACCGGTTAGAATCGGGTGTTTAGCGGCTTCGGGGATGATGGTAACATCAGTGGTGCTTTTGTGACCGTAATGCGTGTGCTTAGCCGCTCCGCCCCAGCCTGGCGGGGCTCCAAAGGCAAACTCGCCAAACGAATTCCATCGTTTACGCGGGTCGCCTTCGGGGTAGTTGAAGGCGTGCGTGGTGGTTCGGAAGCCCATGACGGGTTTCCCCGATTTCAGGTACTCGTCTATATAGTTAAGCTGCTCCTGCGGTAGTTGCCGCCAGCGAAGAAAGAAAACCGCCAGATCGGCTTCCCTAAGTGCCTCCAGTCCGGGGATGTCGGTTTCGCTGTTGTAGTCGGGGGAGGATTTCAGGACTTTCGTCCGCATACCGTAGTTCTTTTCCAGTTCGGTGGCTATGAATGGTAGAGTCAGTTCGCCACTGTATTCGTGGTCGCCGGTAACAAATACGACGTAAGGTTTACCGGCTTTGGTCGAAGTCGATTTCAGGCGGCTGGCAAGGGCATCGGCCCAACTGAGGGAACTCAGGGCCAGTAGGCTGGCCTTGTATAAAAACGCTCGGCGTTTGGTTTTCATGAAGGACTGTTCTTTTACAGCAGATCAAGCTATTAATCTAAGGAGTCTGACCGCTAAATTTACTTGACACCAGCCGCCTGAAGCCCGAAATAGTCTCAGAGTGAATCAGTAACGAAGTAGCGGGCGACTGGTAGTAATGTCCATGAACAGGATAACAGCTACCAGTCGCCCCAGACGAGTAAAGGCTTAGTAGCCGGTGTTCGGCTTCAATTTACTGTTATTCCTGATTTCGGCGGTTGAAATCGGGTATAAAAGCTCGCGTTTTATAACGCACACTTGTGTGCTCCCTGAACTTGTGCTAAACAACAGAATTGCTCAGCAGTGTTATCACTCTCAGCCCTTTAGCAAAATCTTTCTAAAATTCTCCTTTTGCTCCTCTCCCTTACTGCTTAAAGTGGCTAATTTTAAGCCTGTAATCAGGTCATTCTATGCAATTCTCTCACCTCCACTGCCACACCCAATACTCGCTCCTCGATGGGCAGGCCGACATTAAGAAGCTGGTTAAAAAAGCCAAAGCCGACAATATGCCCGCCGTGGCCATTACCGATCATGGTAATATGTTTGGCGTATTTGAGTTCGTGGCCGAAGCTTCCAAGCAGGGCATAAAACCCATTGTGGGCTGTGAGTTCTACGTCGTGGAAGACCATAACAAAAAGCAGTTTACCAAAGAAGCCAAGGACGTTCGATACCACCAGTTGCTGCTGGCCAAGAATGCAACGGGCTATAAAAATCTGTCCAAACTGTGCTCGCTGGGCTACATGGAGGGGCTGTATGGCAAGTACCCGCGCGTGACCAAGGAGTTGATCGACCAATATAAAGAAGGGCTGATTGCATCGACCTGCTGCATTGGTGCCAGCGTACCGAAAACAATTCTGAAAAAAGGCGAAGAAGCAGGCGAAATCGAATTTAAGTGGTGGCTCGACCGCTTTGGCGAAGACTATTACGTTGAGTTACAGCGCCACGAGATACCCGACCAGATTAAGGCCAATGAGGTGCTGATCAAGTTTGCCCGGAAGTACAACGTTAAGATCATTGCGTCGAACGATTCGCACTACGTCGATCAGGATGACTGGGTGGCACACGACATTCTCTTGTGCGTGAATACCAACGAAAAGCAGAGCACACCGTCCATGAAAGATTTCAGCGACGACGATGTGATGCCCAAAAACACCCGTTTCGCCTTCTTCAGTGATCAGTTCTATTTTAAGAACACGCAGGAGATGACAACGCTGTTTCACGACCTGCCCGAAGCCATCGACAATACGAATGAGATCGTTGGCAAGGTGGAAACACTGAAGCTGAAGCGCGATATCATGCTGCCCAATTTTCCGATTCCGACGGAATTCCAGCAGCATACCGACGACGTTCTGAACCAGTGGGAATACCTGCGCCACCTGACCTACGAAGGCGCGAAAAAACGCTACGTCGATATTCTGCCCCATGTGCAGGAACGCATCGACTTTGAATTATTCACCATCCGAACGATGGGATTTGCCGGGTACTTCCTCATTGTGTCGGACTTTATCCAGGCCGGGCGCGATCTGGGCGTAATGATTGGACCAGGGCGCGGTTCAGCTGCTGGTTCCGTAGTGGCCTATTGTACGGGTATCACCAACATTGATCCCATCAAATATGACCTGCTGTTCGAGCGGTTTCTGAACCCCGACCGCAAGTCGATGCCCGATATCGACACGGACTTCGACGACGAAGGCCGCCAGAAAGTGATCGACTACGTCGTGCAGAAATACGGTAAGCAGCAGGTAGCACAGATCGTTACCTACGGCACGATGGCGTCTAAATCGTCGATTAAGGACGTAGCGCGCGTGATGGACCTGCCTCTGCCCGACGCCAACGCCATTGTTAAGCTCGTGCCCGACAAGCCGACCTACAACATGACGCTGAAGCGCATTTTTGAGGACCCGCTCGATGGGCCGGGTGGCCTGTCGAACGTAATTCAACCAGACGAACTGGAGAATGTGAAGCGGATGCGGGCGCTTGAGTCAGGCGACCGGAGCGCGGCCCAGGCCATGCGGATTGTCGATTTCGAAAAGGTTTCAGCGGTCCTTAAGCAGGCCCGCAAACTCGAAGGCACGGTGCGCAACACGGGTCTGCACGCGGCCGGGATCATTATCGCCCCTAGTGATTTATCGGATATCGTTCCCGTATCGACATCGAAAGATACGAACCTGATTATCACGCAGTATGAAGGCAAAGTCATTGAGGATGCGGGCGTTATTAAAATGGATTTTCTGGGGTTGCGCAACCTCACCATTATCAAGGAATGTCTTCGCCTGATTAAGCAAAACCACGACCTTAACATTGCCATTGACGACATTCCACTGGACGATGCCAAGACTTATGAACTGTTTCAGCGGGGTGAAACCAACGCTATTTTTCAGTTTGAATCCGACGGGATGAAGAAGCACATGAAGGACCTGAAGCCCGACCGCTTTGAGGATCTCATTGCTATGAACGCCCTCTACCGTCCCGGACCTATTGCCTACATTCCCAATTACATTAACCGTAAACATGGCCGCGAGGAAGTAAAATACGACCTGCCCGAGATGGAGGAGTATCTGGCAGATACCTACGGCATTACCGTGTATCAGGAGCAGTTGATGCTGCTCTCGCAGAAGCTGGCCAACTTCACCAAAGGCGACGCCGACGTTTTGCGGAAGGCGATGGGCAAAAAAGACAAAGCCACGCTGGACAAGATGAAGGGTAAGTTTATGGAGGGCACAGCCGCCAACAAACTGCCTGCTAAAATCTGCGAGAAAGTCTGGACCGACTGGGAAGCGTTTGCTGCTTACGCCTTCAATAAATCACACTCAACCTGTTATGCTTTCGTAGCCTATCAAACTGCCTGGCTCAAAACGCACTACACGTCTGAATATATGGCGGCTGTGCTGACGAGCTGCCTCGGCACGATCGACAAGATTACGTTCTTCATGGAAGAATGCAAAAACCTCAACCTGCCCGTTCTGGGGCCGGACGTGAACGAGTCGGAACGTTTTTTTGGGGTTAACCAGAAGGGTGAAATCCGCTTTGGACTGGGCGGCATTAAGGGTGCGGGTGATGCAGCGGTGGATGCCATTATCGAAGAACGTAAAGCGGGTGGTCCGTTTAAAGATATTTTCGAGTTTGCTATCCGGGTGAACCTGCGAACGGTTAACAAGAAAACGTTTGAATCACTGGCCTACGCTGGTGCTTTCGACAGCATTGACGAGTACCACCGGGCGCAGTACTTTGAGCTGGCTGATGGCGATACGTCAACGTTTATGGACAAAGTCATCCGCTACGCCAACAACTACCACGCTGAGAAAGCAGCGTCACAACAGTCTCTGTTTGGAGCCATGATGGGTGGTGAACCGATGATTGCCCGACCCAAAGCCCCCATTGTGGCGGAGTGGAACCAGATAGAAAAGCTCAAATTCGAGAAGGACGTAGTTGGTTTCTACATTACTGGTCATCCGTTGGACGAATTCAAACTCGAACTCGACGGCTTCTGCAACTGCACACTGGACCAGGTGTTTGAAACTCGCCAACCCGAGATTAAAATTGGCGGCATCGTTTCGGCTTTACAAACTAAAATCGCTAAAAACGGTAACCCGT
This sequence comes from Spirosoma sp., assembly GCA_028288385.1. GTDB lineage: Bacteria > Bacteroidota > Bacteroidia > Cytophagales > Spirosomataceae > Spirosoma. The sequence continues at coordinate 422 of JAQBNX010000338.1, read as the reverse complement.
TCGCCATTTTCAAGCTCGAAGATTATAGCACGTCGATGGAAATGGCCCTTTTTGGTGACGACTACGTCCGTATGGGGCAGTACGTGGAGGTGGGGCGGTTTCTGCATGTAACGGGCAAAACTCAGAATCGTTGGAATTCGGAGCAGTTGGAATTTAAACCGACGAACATCCGGTTACTGACCGAAATGCGCGAGAAGTTCTGCAAGGAACTCCGCGTATCCCTAACGCTCGACGCCCTGAACGCACAGTTGGTAGCCAGGATCAACGACCTGGTGAACGCCCACCCTGGCACCTGCACCCTGCATCTGCACGTAGTGGACCACGACGAGCGCATCGACATCAGTTTGCAGTCTCGAACGCTGAAAGTAGCACCCGCCAACGCCATCATGCGCGCGCTGGAAGCCATGGATGGCGTGACGTGC
>JAQBNX010000321.1 GCA_028288385.1 Spirosoma sp. | reverse complement strand
AATAACAGACTACCTGCAAAAAGGCCTGTCCAGATCTGGACAGGCCTTTTTGCAGGTAGTCTGTTATTGACGGTTTTGAAGCAAAGGCATGGCTTCTTCATTACCCTGCTGTATGGCTAAATCGAGTGCCGTTAGACCCCGAACGTCCCGAATCATTGTGTCGGCCTTGTGCTGAAGCAGGAGTTTGATCAACTGGTTCCGGCCAAATAGCGTGGCAAACATCAGGGCCGTACCCCCATTTCCATTCTGAGTATTTAAGTCAGCGCCATGTTCGATCAGCAACTGCGCGATGTCGGCATATCCTTTGAAACTAACACCCATCAACGCTGTATTGCCACTAACATCCTGCACGTTTACATCTGCTTTGGCTTCGAGCAAAACTTTTACTGTTTCAAGATGGCCATCGTAGGCAGCAATAATCAAGGGCGTAAAGCCTTTTCCATCGGTGGTATTAACATCAACTTTGGCCTGAATGAGTTGCTTCACGTAGTCGGTGTCTCCCTTACGGGCCGCATCGAACAAGAGGTCTTCTGGACGGGAAGAATAAAATGACATAAGAGGTTCTGGTTTCTGTAACTATTCATTCAACGAAACAGAAATGTCCCGCAACGGCGGATAATGCCATAGCGGGACATTTACACTACTATCGATCGTTTTGAACTGAGACTGATCAATACGGCTGCGCTGGATGCGCCATGGCTTCTACCTGCTGGTCAGCGTTCCTATCAGCCTGGGTGTTAGACTGTCCGTTAGTATCGGAACCTTGCTGTAAGCCTTCGCGAACTCGCCGACCGTAATCTTCGTCGCACTGGGTGAACAATTCGACCATTTTGTCCTGAATATGCTTTGGCGCGGGCTTTAGAGCACTTACCAAATTACTGATCAATTCATTACGTTCCCAGTCTTCAAACGTCCGATACCGCTCACCAGCCTGCCCGAAGTTATTAGTCCGGTCGATGGGCTGGCGCACTAAGTTACCCGCTACGTAAGGCGTATGTTCTGTAGCTGTTTTGGGTGCTTCTTTCAGCCCGTTCATGGACGATGGCTCGTAGTTCACATGCCGGTTCTGATTAGGGGCCGTATCGACCAGATACGCCATTTGTCCGTCGCGCTGGTTGGTGGCTACGTGCTTTTTAGGCGCGTTAATTGGTAGTTGCAGGTAGTTAGTTCCTACCCGATACCGCTGCGTGTCTGAATACGAGAACGTACGGCCCTGCAACATTTTATCGTCGGAGAAATCCAGACCATCGACCAGCACACCCGTACCAAAGGCCACCTGCTCAACCTCGTGGAAGTAATTTTCCGGGTTCTTGTTGAGCGTCATCATGCCTACCGGCAACCAGGGAAATTGATCGGGCGGCCACAGCTTTGTATCATCAAGCGGGTCAAAGTCCAGCTCAGGGTGATCATCGTCGCTCATGATCTGCACCAGCAGTTCCCACTGCGGGAAGTTACCCGCTTCAATGGCATCGTATAAATCCTGCGTGGCATGGTTGAAATTCTTGCCCTGAATCTGCTCAGCTTCTTCCTGCGTCAGGTTTTTGATACCCTGCTTTGGCTCCCAGTGGTATTTGACCAACACTGCTTCGCCAGCCTCATTAACCCATTTATAGGTGTTTACGCCTGATCCTTGCATCATCCGGTAATTGGCCGGAATACCCCAGGGCGAAAACAGGAACGTGATCATGTGCATGGCATCGGGCGTATTGCTGATAAAATCAAAAATACGTTGGCCATCCTGCCGGTTTGTTATTGGATCGGGTTTGAAAGCGTGTACCAGATCGGGAAACTTCATGGCATCGCGAATGAAGAACACCTTCAGGTTATTGCCAACCAAATCCCAGTTACCGTCTTCGGTGTAGAATTTCACAGCAAAGCCTCGTGGATCGCGGAGCGTTTCGGGCGAATGGCCACCATGGATAACGGACGAAAACCTGACAAAAACCGGCGTTTGCTTGCCCTTCTGCTGAAAAAGTTTGGCGCGTGTGTATTTTGACACGGGCTCGTTACCAACCGTACCATAGGCCTCAAACACGCCGTGAGCTCCGGCTCCGCGCGCGTGAACAACGCGTTCAGGTATGCGCTCGCGGTCGTAGTGGCTAATTTTTTCGAGAAATGGATAGTTCTCCAGCGTGGTTGGCCCCCGATTGCCAATAGTACGGACGTTCTGGTTATGGGTAAGAGGATGACCCTGCCGGGTGGTTAGGGTTTGATCGACGGGCTGGTCCTGCGACTGCAAGCCAGTGGCGCCAAATTCGGGTTCGGGCATTTGGTCTTTCTGACCATTGCCATTTTGATTGTTTTCCATAGGATACAAAGTTAACGTCTGGGAAATTTTAACAGGCAGATGAATCGAATGGTTTGAAAAAAGCCTTCCATTTAGCATGAAAAGCCACCCTGGCCAGCCAGTCTGGGATAACCATCTTATAGAGCAATGCGATACGGTACACTAGCGCTTTCAATCATAATGGGTACACTTTAACCAGTTACCTATGAATAATCGTCATGGACAGCAAATAGCAGCCAGTAATCTTTGCTCCTGTGGCAATCTTTACGAGTATCGGTCATTCCGCCACGGGTAGGCAGTGTTGGAGTAACCCCGTTCTTCCCAGAATCCGAGTTGATTTTTGGCTAAGAATTCAATGCGTTTAATCCATTTTGCCCCCTTCCAGGCATAAAGCTGGGGTGTAATCATGCGTAGCGGACCACCATGTTCGCGGGTCAGTGGAAGCCCGTCGGCTGTGTGTACCAACAAGACGTCGGGCTTCAAGGCCTCTTCGAGCGAGACATTGGTCGAATAGCCATCGTAGCCGTAGCACATTACGTGAGTGGCGGTTCCCTTTGGGTCTGCCAGGGCAGCAATATCCATAAAGCGAACGCCCACCCAGGGAACATTCAGCCGCGACCAGGTAGTTACGCAGTGAAAATCGCTGGTGTCTTCTACCTGCGGCAGGGCCATCAGATCTGCCCATTTCAATCGAACAGGGTTTTCTACCTCGCCGTCGATATTAAATTGCCATTTGTCGAGTGGAATAGCCGGTTGGTAGCCCAAATCAAGCACTGGCCACTTAGACGTAACGGTTTGCCCCACCGGAACACTAGGCATTCCATGCCGATTGACCGGTCCGGAACCGCGTGGCTTCTCAGATCCTTCCATATGGTCGGATAGAGAAGGTGTCCGGGCCATTTTATCCTCAAACCGACGTTTGAGTTTCATTCGGGCCTCAATAATTTTATCTGTTTTATCGCTGGATTCCATGAAAGTGGTGGCTTGCTGGTCTTGTGGTAAGCTGTTAACAGTGGATGGTAGCGCGTGGTTTTTCACAAACGTAAATCTGGTACTCTAACTTCTGCGACTCATTGTCTCCCGGCAGTCTGCAACCCGGATGAGAAGCAGTGGGGCTTTTCTAATCGTTACGAAACCCCTGTTTCCCAGAACCACCAACTACCTGGCCATGTATTTATAAAAGAAGTACTGCTGTGGCTGGTGCGAATAGTAATTGGCCAGGCTGGGATACGTACCATGCATGTTGTTTGCCCGGGTAACATTTGGCCTTGAAAACGTGCCAATAACATCCCTCAGCACGGGTGGATTCTGGAGGGCAATTCCATCTATTATTGACACAGCAGGCGTAATCCAGGCTAGCAGCAGTACAACGGCCGGAATCACCAGGCGATACGCATTACGTCCTTTTTCAATTCTATCGATAATTGCCTTCGTAGTTAATATACAAACAATAACCAGGAAGGGCATAGAACCCCGGGAGGCAAAATCATTACCCGTGCCAACAGCCCAGAATGGTATGAACAGGAGCAGCACCAAGCATAACCAAAAGAGCAACTTGTTGGACTGGTATGTTTTTCTCGATAACCACACAATACAAAATAAATAAACCCCCACTTCCAGCAGAAAAGCGACGTAGTAGAACACTATAGCCAGAACCTTCATTCGTCGGGTACCCTCCAGGTAACGACTCCAGAAAAGACGACTTGGTACCGAACTCGTATGGGCACCGTAGAACAGGGCATATGGTAACAGCACACACACAATA
>JAQBNX010000287.1 GCA_028288385.1 Spirosoma sp. | reverse complement strand
CGATTGGATCAAAGGGCAGGTTGAGATGACGACCGGGAAGAACTAAACCAACGTACCGCTCAAATTCAACGCCCATAAACAACAGTTGATTCTACTGCGAACAGGTTCCGGCAATGACTCGATCATTGTCGATGCCAGTCAGGTAAAGCGCTGTACCCTGGCTGCTACCTATGGACAAACGTACCGTTTTGACCGGTTACCCACGGCACAAACCAATGATCAAGCCCTCAAAGACGGGTATTTTCTGGTGCTGTACGAAGGTAAAAACGCCTTGCTAAAGCGAATAGCCAAAACAGTCAAATCAGCGGATTACAAAAATCCGTACGCAAGCGATGTACGCTACGATGCCTACCAGAATGCGTTTTCGTACTACCTGCTCAAGCCTGACCAAACATTAATTAAAGTCAAACTATCAGACAAGTCGATTATCGACGCCTTAGGTGATCGAAAAGACGAACTGAAAGCATTCAGCAAGCAGGAAAATCTGACGTTCAAAACCGATTATGACGCGATCCTGCTCATAAAAAAGTACGACAGCCTGTAAAGCCGGATATGGAATCTGGCGGGTGCGAACATCCTGGTAAAGCAAACCAAATCGCACAGCGCCATGCATACGTTTACCACTTCCGAAACTGTTGTGTTAACTTACGATGACATCATTTTCCGGGCCCGTAACCGGGCCTACGGGGCCTTCGACCTCCGCAAGCAATACAGGCCAACGCTCAGCCGCGCTTTAGGATTGGGCGTCGCCCTGTTTTTAGGCACGCTGGCCACACCTACTCTTTATGCACGCTTCTGACCTCAGGCATCGGTAAACCATGGCCAGTCCATGACCGAGGTGACCCTGACCAAACTGGCCGAGCCACCTGTTGAGCCGCCTGTGGCACTCCCGCCAACCGAAACGGCTCCGGCGGTCAATACGGTCAAAAACCTGCCACTCATCGTCATGCCTGAGGCCGATGTTGTGGAGGAGAACTTACCACCTACAACGGAGCAGCTAAAAGATGCCACCTCGGGTACTGAAACGGCTCAGGGTACGGGTGATATTGACATCATTGCGGCACCGGAGGCAAGCGCTCCTACCATAACCGAGAAAGCCCTGGAAGTGGAAACCAAAACAGAAGCGCCTTTCGTAACGGTCGAGCAACAGCCAGAGTATCCCGGCGGTCTAGACGCTCTGCGAGCCTTTCTCGGAAAGAATCTCAATTATCCAAGGTCAGCGGCTTCAGCGGGTGTGTCGGGTCGGGTATATGTTAGTTTCGTTGTCAATACAGACGGTAGCCTGACGGATGTACAAGTGCTGAAAGGTATTGGGTTTGGCTGCGATGAAGAAGCGGTGCGGGTTATGCAAAAGATGCCCCACTGGCGACCCGGCAAACAGGCTGACCGCGCGGTTCGGGTGAAATACAACTTACCGATCTCGTTTACGCTGGAGTGATAGCCTCATGGAAAAGCATACAATTTACCCGTGCTATTCGGCGTCAACTATCCCCAACGTAAAGGGCATTCGTTATACCTTTGTGTTATGAATACGACTCTTCTTCAACACCTCGACTCAACCGACGAATCAGTTATTCCGTCCCCTTGCTTTGTCCTTGAGGAAGCCAAACTTCGCCGAAATCTGCAGTTGATTGATTCGGTGCAACAGGCGGCCGGGGTTACCATTATTCTGGCGCTGAAAGGCTTTTCCATGTACAACGCGTTTCCGCTGGTGCGCGAGTACCTGAGCGGTGCCACGGCCAGTTCGCTCAACGAAATCAAGCTTGTCAATGAATACATGGGCGTGCAGGCGCACACATACATACCTGCTTATCAGGATGCTACCTTCGATGAAGTCGTCAGTCGCAGCAGCCATCTGACGTTTAATTCATGGACGCAGTGGGAGCGCTTCAAGGATCGGGTGGCGGGAAAACCCGTCTCCTGCGGCATTCGCGTTAATCCGCAGTATTCGGAAGTGGCAACGGATATGTATAACCCTTGCGTGCCCGGCTCGCGGCTGGGAGCTACCCGCGATCAATTGCCCGATCAGTTGCCGGAGGGATTGGAAGGTATTCATTTTCACACCCTTTGTGAAAACGATTCGTTTACGCTTGAACGCACTCTTGACGCCCTCGAAAGCCGGTTTGATACCTTGCTGCACCAGGCCAAGTGGGTCAACTTTGGCGGGGGCCATTTGATGACCCGTGAAGGATATGATACTGACCACCTGATTAAGCTACTGATTGCTTTCCGCCAGAAATACAATGTAGACGTCATTCTGGAACCCGGTTCGGCCATTGCCTGGCAAACGGGTGTGCTGACCTCCACCGTACTCGACGTTTTTGACAGCCAGGGAATTTCGGTTGCGATACTGGATACCTCGTTCGCTGCTCACATGCCTGATACACTCGAAATGCCGTATAAACCACGCATCATCGGGTCCTATCATGAGCCAATTTCGGGCAAACCAACCTATCGTTTGGGTGGCATGACCTGTCTGGCGGGTGACTTTATGGGCGATTACTCATTCGATAAACCGCTGGAAGTGGGTGATAAAATCGTGTTCGACGATATGATTCATTACACTATGGTGAAAACCACCACCTTCAATGGTGTAAACCTACCTGCTATTGGCGTATGGAAGGAGAATGAGTCATTTCAGTTACTCAAAACGTTCGGATACGAAAGTTTTAAAGACCGGCTGTAGCCTCAGTGAGGCAGTTTTTTAGCCCATTTTAGCAACAAAAAACCTGCATACGATATCGTGTGCAGGTTTTCATTAGACAGCTAAAGGTAACCACCTAAGGCAGTTACGAAAAAGTAAATCTACGATGTTTTCGGGAATCGACGCCCGTTCGCTTACTTTTTTAAAAATTCCCGGTGGTAGGCCGCCGTGTATAATTCTTCTTCCGGCAGGCTTTTGAAGTAGTCATACGTGATCCGCAGTCCTTCTTCGCGTGACACTTTTGGCTCCCAGTCCAGAATCGCTTTTGCCTTCGTTATATCGGGCTGGCGCTGTTTCGGATCATCAACGGGCAAGTCTTTAAGCACCAGCTTTTGCTTGGTTCCGGTAAGTTTGATAATCTCTTCACCAAACTCTTTGATGGTAATTTCCGATGGATTGCCAATATTGACCGGATAGGCGTAATCGCTTAGCAACAGCCGGTAAATACCCTCTACCAGATCATCGACATAGCAGAATGAACGGGTTTGGCTACCATCTCCGAAGACCGTCAGGTCTTCACCCCGCAGGGCTTGGCCAATGAAAGCGGGCAATACCCGACCGTCGTTCAGGCGCATCCGTGGGCCATAGGTGTTAAAAATACGAACGATGCGCGTTTCCAGCCCATGATACGTATGGTAAGCCATCGTGATCGCTTCCTGGAACCGTTTCGCTTCGTCGTAGACACCCCGTGGCCCAATTGGGTTTACGTTGCCCCAATATTCTTCGGGTTGCGGGTGAACGTTCGGGTCTCCA
>JAQBNX010000251.1 GCA_028288385.1 Spirosoma sp. | reverse complement strand
AATGCCAGCCATTAATCCGGCCGCGTACCGCACGAACGGTTGGCCCCTCATTGAATGAGATAAGCAGACCCTGGTAAAACCATTTTCTGGTGCTGAATACCGGCCTCATCAAACACGGGACCGACCGGCACGAAGCCGAAACCTGCATAAAGCGGCATGGCGGTTACCTGAGCGTGGAGGTAGATGCGCTCGATGGGTTCGGGCTGCTGGCTAAATACATTGTTCAGCACAGCCTCTACAAGGGCTTTGGCAACGCCCCGATTGCGGTAGGCTTTTAAAACGGCAAATCGCTCTAATTTCACACCGTTGGAGGTGCGACGCCAGCGGGCAGTACCGCAGGGAACCTGGTCTACCCGGGCTAAAAAATGAGTGCTACTTGTTTCAAACTCGTCGTACTCCTCCTCGGCCGATACTTTCTGCTCATCAACGAACACCTGCCTTCGGATTGAAAAAGCCAGATCGAGGTCAGCGGGGCTGGATATGGGCAAAATATCAATCATATTGCGATAGTAAGGTGGGGCACAAAGGAGCCCTGACAGACCTCCGACAGAATTGGCTTATTCCACCAGCAACCGGCTGCTAACCGACTCGCTGGCCGTTTTCACGCGAATGATATAGATACCGGTGGCCAATTGATTTGTTGACAACAACACGCGGGTACTCGGCGAGTCGGCATACGAAGATGTTTTCACCTTCCGCCCGGCCAAATCCAGTATGTCGACCGTATAGGATTGAAACCCTTTCAGTTGAACGTCGACCGTAACATCAGATACAACCGGATTTGGATACACATTAATGGTTAGTTTCTCTGTTTCGCCCAGGGGTGTCATGGCCGCCTGTATCAGTCGAAACCTCCGGGGACTGAGGTTCAGCACGGTCCGCATTCGGTTTACCTGCCCCTGCGTAAATACGTTCATGCAGAGGTCGGGCGAATAATCCATGAAGTTTTCAATCATGTTACGGGTTCGGCGGCCCGAGCACGTAGAGAATATCTCCTTGCAGTTAACCGTTTGATTCGACCCTTCCGACGTAGGCGTATCAGTCACGTAGTCGTTGCCGCAAACGGCATCGCCCCACGTATGAAGCAGCCCCAGCCAATGCCCAATTTCGTGTGTGGTTGTTCGGCCGCAGCAATACGTTGAATTACGAACTGTACCAATCTGCCGCCCAAAGTACCGATAGTCGATGATGGACCCGTCCACAAATTCATTCGAGTTTGCAGGCAAGCCACTGAGCGTATCGGCGGTCGTTGGAAACTGGGTGAAACCCAGGTAGGAGTCAACTTTTGTTACCCAGATGTTCAGGTAACGGTCGCTTGGCCAGTAAGCAATCTGAGACAGTAATACGTCGTCATTGAATACATCGAACGACGCTTTTTTTGCGTAATAATGCCGGGTTATGCCGGTTGTGGGCTGGCCGGCTGGATCTTTGGTTGCCAGAAAGAATTCGATTCTGGCATCGGCCCCCACCGGATTAGTATTGAAGCCATTGGTACCGGGCTGACGCCGGTAGTCTTCGTTGAGCACCTGAATCTGGGAAGCAATCTGCTCATCGGAGATATTGCCGTTGGTGATGCCGCCAATCTCGCCCGAGGCCATATTGTGAACTACATGAACAACAACAGGTATGCGATAAATGGTCTGGTCGTCGGCCTGCCGCAGCAGCATCCGGTTGGCTTCGACCTGCTCAAGCTGACGGTTTAGTTCGTTAAGTTGCCGGAGCCGGTTGGGATTTCGCTGTTGCAGTACCCGTTCGTATTCAACGGTTCCACAACGCTGCAGGGCAGCCTCTTCTACTGAAGTGGTTTGCGCGTTAGTGGCAAGGGTGAGCACACTCAAAAAAGAACCGGCCAGCCAACGCCAGCCGGTTCGGAATAGGCTATAACCTGATTTACTGGCCTGCATGATCATACGCCGAAATGATCTCGCGTACGAGCCGGTGCCGCACCACATCGCGGCCATCGAGTTCGACAAACGAAATACCTTTTATGTTTTTCAAAATGTCGACCGATTCGATGAGGCCGGATTTTTGCTTATTAGGCAAGTCAATCTGCGACCGGTCGCCGGTAATGATGGCTTTCGAGGTGGGTCCCATCCGGGTCAGAAACATCTTCATTTGCATGGGTGTTGTGTTCTGAGCCTCGTCAAGCAGAATAAACGCGTTGTTTAGAGTCCGACCGCGCATATACGCCAGCGGAGCAATTTCAATGATTCGGTTTTCCTGGTAGAACTTCAGCTTTTCGGCCGGAATCATGTCGTCGAGTGCGTCGTAAATAGGCCGCAGGTAGGGATCAATCTTTTCTTTCAGGTCGCCCGGCAGAAAACCCAGGTTTTCGCCTGCTTCCACGGCCGGCCGCGTGATGATGATCTTTTTGACTTCCTTATTTTTTAATGCCCGTACGGCTATGGCAACGGCGGTGTAGGTTTTACCCGTACCAGCCGGACCAATGGCAAACACCAGGTCGTATTTCTCAGCGGCTTCAACCAGCCGTTTCTGGTTATCGGTTTTGGCGCGTACCACCACACCCCGCGTACCATACACAAGCACCTCATCATCGTCAGGCGGTACGGGTGCTGTCAGCCCGGTGGTTGGCAAACCGCTATGGACAAGGTAATTCTGAACGTTTTCGTGGGTGATTTTACCGTACCGCTGGTAGTGGTCCATCAGCGAATCCAGGATATCGCTGATGCGGCTAATCTCGGGTGTGGTCCCTTTAATCCGTATCTCATTACCACGTGAGATAATTTTACTCATGGGAAATGCAGCTGCTACCTCTTTGATATTGTGGTTCTCCACGCCCAGAAAATCAATGAGCGAGACATTGTCGAGGGTAATGACTTTTTCGACCAAACGATGATTAATGTTAAAGTGTGATTCCGAAAAGTAAGCGATTTCTTTGCTTCTACAACACATCCTGTCGAAAATTTATTCACACTGAACGATTTCTTATTGCCCGCCTAACTTTGTCATAAAACCAATATTTTTAAGCGACAAATCAGTATCTTGCTGACCTACAGACTTCTACTATTATATGTAGTGAGTACGTTAATTCAACACCCAACCGTTGCTGAAAAAATTAGATTTATTTTTGGCGTTATAGGATCAACATTACCAGAATGTTACGGCTGATCAGGGAAATTTATTGGCGAGTATCGATGAGGGGCGGCTTGCCTAATGGGACGGGGAATGCGTAAACTTGCAGTACAGTAACACATGGACTACAACGCACGCCCTAACCAACATCTTCGAAAACCGTCGGCTTTCGCCGGTGGTAGGCAGCAGG
>JAQBNX010000230.1 GCA_028288385.1 Spirosoma sp. | reverse complement strand
TACCGTGGGTCGCATCGCAGGCAGAGCCCGATCCGGATGCGGTGATCCGGATGACCGGGCAACTAAAAGAGCGTCAGTTTGATGCTGCCATTATTTTCACCGTGCAGAGCCAGAACCCGCTACCGTCTGCTATGTTATGCTATTTGGCTGGAATTCCGCGAGTACTTAGCTTTTGTCGCGAAAATCCATACCGGCTGGTTAGCCACTGGCTACCGGATCCCGAAGTACTGGTAGCCACCCGACACGAAGTAATCCGGCAGCTGGAACTGGTTGGGGCCATTGGCGCAACTACCACAAATTTGTCACTGTCCCTATACCTGCCATCTGGCGCCCGGGAGCAGGCTGAGCAGGCGCTTCGTTCGGCCGGTGTCGATGGGTTTAGTCCGTGGCTGTTGCTGCATCCGGGTGTCAGTGAAGAGAAACGGCGGTATCCAGCCATAGCTTTTATTAAAGTCGCCAGGCAGTTAATTCAGCAGGGGTTTCAGGTCGTGCTCACGGGCAGTCGTTCTGAACAGGCATACGTTGAAAGCATCCGGCAGCAAATTGGCACCCAAGCCTATAACCTGGCCGGTCTGCTTGACTTGCCAACGCTGGCGGCCCTGATTGCCGAAGCGCCGGTGCTGATTGCCAACAATACGGGCCCGGTTCACCTGGCGGCCGCCGTAGGCACGCCCATTGTGGTGCTGTATGCCAAAACCAATCCGCAGCATACCCCCTGGCAGGTGCCTAATCGGGTGCTGTACTTCGACGTGCCAGTGCCTCTTCGTTCGAAGAACAGGCTTTTGCAGCAGTTTCCCGAACCGGCTGAGCCAACGGCATCACCCGAAGCCATTGTCCAGGCCGTTGGTGAGCTAACCCTCAGTACAGAGCACCCTCAATTAGTGACAACAAGCAACTGACGAATAGTTACCTACTAACACAAAAACTATGTACACACTGGGAATCAACGCGGCTTTTCACGATCCGGCTGCGGCTATTGTCCATAACGGCGTCGTGCTGGCAGCGGCCGAAGAAGAACGATTTACCCATATTAAACACGGCAAGCGGCCAGTCCCTTTTTCGACCTGGGAGCTTCCCTACAATGCCATTGAGTTCTGCCTCAGAACGGCCGGTATCACTCTGGCCGAGGTCGATCATATTGCTTATTCCTACGATCCATCCATTCAGTTAAAGGATTACACAGACACGGAAGGAAACATTATCCAAATTCCACTGAATCCGGCTGGTGTATTAGCAATGACTTCGGACAGGAATCCCTACGAAGGTCTGTTCCTGTCATCCATCCTGAACGGGCCGGGGCATTTGGTCGATGGTGTTCCTTTACACCTGTCGGCGCGTTTTACGGGAGTAACCACAGACGAGATTATGGCGAGGTGGCAGTTTGTGAACCACCACCTCGCCCACGCAGCCAGTGCGTTTTTGGCCAGTCCCTACCAGGATGCGGCCGTAATGGTCATTGACGGACGGGGCGAAGAAGCAACCACGAGCTATTGGCAGGGCGAGGGCAACCAGATGAAACTGCTGGCTGAGGTAAAGCTACCCCACTCGCTGGGACTGATGTATGAGCAGATGACTACGTATCTGGGTTTTCTGCATTCGTCGGATGAGTATAAAGTGATGGCACTGGCCTCGTTTGGTAAGCCGGCCTACGTTGATTATTTCCGCAGTCTGATTCACGTAATGGCCAATGGTCAGTACACAATAGACCCGCTCAATCTTGAAACCCGGTTTGGTCCCATGCGCCAGAAAGGTGGCCCACTCACCGACCTGCATTTCGATATTGCCCATTCGGTACAAACCGTGCTGGAAGAGACCGTACTGCAACTCATTGGCTGGCTGCACGAAAAGACGGGCGCCAGGAATTTGTGCCTGGCAGGGGGGGTAGCGCTCAACTGCGTCATGAACGCCCGTTTGCGCGACCGGGGACCCTTCGAGAACATCTGGGTGCAGCCGGCAGCGGGCGATTCCGGGACTGCTCTGGGTGCCGCCATGTGGCTCGATGCCAGGTCGCGCCAAGCCAGCACGCCCGCCAATGGCAATGAGCGGTTCTACGAGATGGAGCACGTTTACCTGGGGCCAGCTTTTGGCGACGACGAAATCGAACGGTTTTTGCGCTGGTCGAAGCTGCCGTATCGAAAACTCGACAACGTATCGGGGGAAGTGGCCAGGTACCTGGCCGATGGCCATATCATTGGCTGGTTCCAGCAGGGCATGGAGTTTGGCCCCCGGGCGCTGGGTGCCCGATCCATTCTGGCTCCGCCTTTTCCGGCCCACATGCAGGGCAAGCTAAACGACCTCAAAGACCGGGAAGACTTCCGGCCTGTGGCGCCCGTTGTGATGGAAGAACATGCCGATGACTACTTCATTGACGCCCGAAAATCGCCGTTTATGCTTTTCGTTAATGACGTACGACCGGAACGTAAACATAAGATTCCGGCCGTAACCCATACGGACGGCACGGCCAGGATTCAAACCGTTAACGTCCGGCAAAACGCCCCTTACTACAATCTGCTGAAAGCATTCCGCGATCTTACGGGCGTTCCGGTGCTGATCAATACGTCGTTCAACACGCGGAGCGAGCCGGTCGTCTGTACCCCACGGGATGCGGTCGAATCATTCTGGACCTCGCCCCTAGATGCCCTTGTTATCGGGTCGTTCATGCTGGAGAAAACGGGGGAAGCGTTTGAGCGTAGCAGTGAAGAGTACTCCAAAGAGTTTCAACCTCTTTTTGGGTAATTTCATGGTTCGCTTATAATCTATTTATGCTGATTCACACACAATTAGATGAATCTATCTTCAGGGTTACTTCAAGTGTCAGTCGTTATTCCGACCTATAGGCGGTTGCCCCTGTTGAACCGCTGCCTCGACGCACTCAGTCAACAATCAATGCCACCGGGTTCGTTCGAGATTATCGTCGTGGACGATGGTAACCAACCCGCCGTTGCTGAGACGGTAAACACATTTGGACAGCAAACAGGAATAAAAATAACCTATTTGGGTCAGCCTGTACGTAGCGGACCGGCAGCGGCCCGCAACCGGGGCTGGCAGGCTGCCAGCGCACCGGTTATTGCCTTTACGGACGATGACTGCCTGCCACAGCCCAACTGGCTGTCGTCGGCCATGGTGCTGTTTGGCCGGGGTGCAACCGTCGTGACAGGGCGCCTGCGGATGCCGCTCCCAGACCAACCTACTCACCACGATAAGACAACGGCTTTTCTGGAAACCGCTGAGTTTATTACGGCGAACTGTTTTTGCCTGAAGTCGGCCCTGAAACGGGTTGGTGGTTTTGAAGAAGCGTTCGATATGGCCTGGCGCGAAGACAGTGATCTTCAGTTTAAACTGATGGAAGCCGGGTATTCTATCGGGCAGTGCCCCCAGGCGGTTATCATTCATCCCATGCGGCAGGCTCCCTGGTATGCTCCTTTGTGCGATGAACGAAAAAATCGGTATGACGCCCTGCTGTTCAAACGACACCCTGACCTGTTCCGGCAACGAATTCCAACGTACCAGGGGCTTGTAACGCGCTATTACGCTACAGTCATTAGTTTTGGGCTGGGCAGTCTGGCTCTGCTGGGTGGTAATTTACCCACAGCGATCACCGGATTCGCCATCTGGGGGATACTAACGGGCAGGCTGGTGGTTGAACGCTGGCCTGCTCTGCCTTCGGGGGGGCGTATTCAGCAAACGGTGCTAACGGCAATGGCTACGCCGTTTCTGTCGGTCTACTGGCGGTTGTACGGAGCGGTGAAATACCAGGTCGTTTATTTT
>JAQBNX010000219.1 GCA_028288385.1 Spirosoma sp. | reverse complement strand
AAACGGTGCGATGCGCTTGCCAACGCGGGGGCGAATAACAGGCATTGGCGATTTGAGTAGCCAGTAAATGGCCCCTGACAGGAGAACGAGCCACAGAATTTCAGATTCGGTCACGGCAGTAGCTATAGCGGATAGACCAAACAGCAGCCAGCCTAATCGGTCTTGGCCCACCGTCTTGGTTGTAAGCTTGTAGGTGCCCATCGCGATAATCCCAATGACGGCCGCACCAATGCCATAAAAAAGGGCCTGCATCCAGGCAAGCCCGCCGAAGCGGACATACCCCCAGCCCAACGCCAAAACCATGAGAAACGAGGGCAGCACAAAAGCAAGACCCGTCAGCGTTGCTCCGATGAAGCCGTAGTGAACGTACCCGATGTAAATAGCCACTTGAGCCGCCAGGGGACCCGGCGCTAATTGAGCCAGTGCCAGGCCTTCCCGGTAGTCTTCCTCGGCCAGCCATCCGCGCTCCTGGACTAAATCGCGGTGCATCGCGCTCACTAAGGCGGGCGGCCCACCAAAGCCCGTGGTTCCCAAGTAGAGAAAATAGCGCACTAACGCGCGCTGGGAATAGGTTGGTTCACTGTTCATGCTGTTAACGGTTCGTTTTATTATCCAGACGGGTTTGATTCAATTATCGATTCAGCCCGTACGTCAGCTTGATCCTGCACGATTGAGTTTAATGCAAGGATACGTTGCCTGATTTACCCAAACTAGAACGGATTTAACCGTTTGTATCGGCTTTACCTTTTCGCTCAATTTTTCGGTAATTAGACGGATTTATCCCAGTTGTTGGATGTCCTGTGCGGGTAAAGCAACAAGGCAATGACTTCCAGGTTATGCTCACACAAAGCCCAATGAGCGGCATTGACCTCTATCGCCGACGATGTGGGCCGCAACCCCCTTTCCCGCAAAGGTTGACCAAGAGTTTAGGCCAATGGTGCCTGTCATCTCAGCCCCTTTTGCGCATAAACATACCTTGAAACATTACTTGTTGAACTTCGTAGGGCGTATCGATTAATTCTCTTTTACACAACGGAAACCGAGATTATTACTACCACTAGTTACTTCCCCTTTTCCGCGACTACCAGCTTTATAGCGTATACAATACTGGTCGCTGCATAAAAATGACCCACCGCGCTGAACCCGCTTGACTGTGCCCGGCTCGTCTGGATCATAACTGTCCGTGGGCCCCTGAGGGTTAGCGGTAGGCGATTTGCTATAATAATCGGGTCGATATAAATCGGCGCACCATTCCCACACGTTGCCATCCAGGTCAAATACCCCATACGGATTGGGCGAAAATGATTTAACGGGTGCCGCATTTGAGAAACCATCTTCGGCTGTGTTATGGTCGGGGAAATTTCCCTGGTAGATGTTAGCGACCCACTTGCCCGCCGGTTTCAGTTCATTACCCCAATAGTAAATGCGGTTACCTTTCCCACCTTTAGCGGCAAACTCCCACTCAGCTTCAGTAGGAAGCCGCTTGCCACTCCAACGTGCGTAAGCCACTGCATCTTCATAGCTAACATGGACGACAGGCCATTTTTCTCTTCCTGAAATCGTAGTTTGGGGCCCTCCCGGATGTTTCCAACTTGCCCCCTTAACATAAGTCCACCATTGCAGTGGATTCGTAAGGGATACGTTTTGATCTGGAGGTGTAAAGACGGCTGAACCCGGTACTAACTGATTGGCAGCCACTCCCGGATAATCGGCTGGATTCAGGGGACGCTCAGAAACAGTTACATAGTTCGTTGCTTTCACAAAGCGCTCAAAATCGGCATTGGTTACCTCATGTTCATCCATCCAAAAGCCATCGACGGTAACCGCGTGCACGGGCCGGGCATCAGGAAACTCATCGGATCCCATTGTGAAAGTGCCTCCGGGTATCCACACCATTCCCTGAGTGCTTTTTGATGTTTTTTTGCTTGACATAGCATCGGGTAGCATAGCGGCGGAACGAGTAGGAATGCCTTTAGCTAGGCAATGGGTTATACTGTCAGTGGCGGCTTGTTCTGCCACGCTCGGATGGCTCGATAAATTACAGCCTATTAGTTGCGATACGCCGAATAGGCAAACGATTACTCTTACTAAACTGTCAATAGTCATGTCTATTTACTTATCCACGTCTAAATGGGCTATTACCGAACACATTGTTTCAGTACGGCATTGCGCTTTTTTAGTTCTTCTTTCCTGTTGCAATAGGTGGTGTTGTCGGCTAGATTTATTGTCTCGTGTGGATCTTATTCAGATTTGACTTTGTCCTCCTTTCGAACGGCTCCATTCCGCAGCAAAGCCGCTAACTCCTTTGCCATCTCGCTGTATTCAGGTTTACTGGACAGATTTGTAAATTCGTCAGGATCGGTCTGATGGTCATAGAGTTCAACACCAGCTTTCCCCTCGTCCCACTCGGTATACCTCCAACGCTCCGTTCGGACACTCCGGCCGAAGATTTTGTTTCGCAGCACCTGCGAATAAGCTGGTCTTGGCCAGGCAGCATTCGGGTTTTTGAGTAAGGGAGTCAGACTTTTGCCCGCCAGACCGGTAGGTGCCGATAGGCCACATAAGTCAGCCAGTGTTGGATATAGGTCCACTAATTCTACGGTTCGGCCGGATGCTTTTCCGCGCACACCACCTGGCACTGAAATCAACAGCGGTACACGGGCCGAGTTTTCAAAAAGACTCTGTTTCATCCACTGGCCGTGCTGCCCAACGTTATAGCCGTGATCGCTCCAAAGTACAATAATGGTGTTTTCCGATAATTTTAACCGGTCCAGCGCATCCAGTAACTTGCCCACTTGCGCATCCATAAACGAGATGGTTGCATAGTAGGCTCGTTGTGCTTCCCGCCGTTCGGATTCGCCCAGTCCCCAGTGCGGTGGCTTGGTAAACAAAGCTGCCTCGGGAACGTCATCTAAATCACCTTCTTTTTCTTGGGGCAGTGGTATTTTATCCAGTGGATACTGGTCAAAATACTTCTTAGGAGCGACATACGGAGTATGAGGCCGGAAGAAGCCTACGGCCAGAAAAAACGGTTCGTCTTTTTTTTGTTCCAGTACCCGAACCGCTTCGTTCGCTATCAGGCCATCCGTCTGTTCATCATCCCCACCGTCGGCTTCATAGTAAGCCAATGCACTGCCCAATGGCCGACCTGGAGTTAGATTCTTAATCTTCGACTCTTCTGTTTTATCGCGGCCCCTGGGGTTAATGACCTGCTGCCAGGAAATGGGGTCATCAAGACCATCCGTACCAATCTGACCCGGAACGCCATAGTGGAAGATCTTGCCTATACGAGCGCTGAAATACGCGTTGTTTTTGAACAACTGCGGCAAGGTTACCACATCGGGTAGATTCTTACGGAAGTGGGTTTGCAATTCATAAATCCTGGTCTGGTCGGGGCGATAGCCGGTCAACAGGGAGGACCGGCTGGGGCTACAGAGCGGGTACTGCGTATAGGCCCGATCAAACTTGACACCCCGCTTGGCCAACC
>JAQBNX010000553.1 GCA_028288385.1 Spirosoma sp. | reverse complement strand
TTGCCAGCCTACTTCGCCCAGGATGCCCTGCCCGAAGCCAATGAGCCATTGCAGGAACGTATCCGTAAAGCGGGACCGTATTTCCAGGCGTTACTGACTAATGAACTGCTGCCACTGATACAGCGCTGCCCTACCGACTCCGATAATAAGCAGGTGCGCGATTCGCTACTCGAAGTGCTGGACGAACTGGAAAAGGAATTATTCAGCAAGTCGCGCTGCTTTGCCGGCCTTACAGACGGTTTCGATGCCTTGGCCTACCTGCAAACCCGGAATCTAGCCGAACTCGACTTCCGTCCCGAACGCCGGAGGGCCGAAGCAACTCAATCGGCCAGTGATTCACGTGGTAATGGGCTGTATGGTGCGCTGATGAAGTGGCGTAACGACAAGGCGAGTGAACACGGCGCGTCGGCCTACATGGTGCTGCCCCAGAAAACCCTGGTTGAACTGGCGCGTGTGCGCCCCACTACCACCGCCGAATTGCTGACCATTAAAGGCTTTGGCAAAACGAAGGCCAAGCAGATCGGCCATGAAGTATTGGCGATTATCCAGCGTTACGTCGGGGGTGAAGCCAGTGGGCGGTCAAGTGTATCGGAAGAAAAGAAGGCCGCACCCAAAGCTAAAAAAGAGAAAGACCCAAAAGGCTTCTCCCCTGTTGTGACGCTGGCTTTTTTCAGGTCCGGCAAAACCATCGACGAAATCGCCGAAGAACGCGGTCTAGCCATTTCGACGGTGGAGTCGCACCTGGCGCAGGCAATCAGCTCTGGAGAACTCACTATCGATGCTCTGTTGCCACGCGCAAAATCGTCGGCCATTCGCCGGTACTTAGCCGAACATCAGTCGCAAACATTGACCGAAGCCCGGCATGCCCTGGGCGACGACGTAACCTACAGCGAGATCCGGTTTGTATACAACGCCATGCGGGCCGAAGAAGCATAATCGAAGGTATTATCGCTATTTCTTTGTCCTAGCAGAAAATTTTCAGTAACTCCCTGACAAACAAAGGCTCTTTTGATTTAAACAAAAATAGATGTACAGGATAAGTCACCTTATAAATCAACATTTTTTATCGACAGGTATAGAGAATCATTCAAGTTGAAGCAGGACAACCAGGTTAATTGGCCTTATGCAGTCCGTAGTTCTGGTAAGCGTCGCCTTCGAGGTATAAATACGGGTTAGGATTGGATTATGCGGTGGTAAATGGCAGATAGGGATTGACTCTGGTCCTAATGATTTGCTAACTTGCCAACTGCGAATAATCAGCCACGAATCCCCAGCCATTGCTCACTGTTTCCAATCTCACTAAAGCCTACGATGGACGTACCGTCCTGACCGTTCCGGAACTAGACCTGCCACCCGGCATACATTATTTCCGGGGTGGCAATGGCTCGGGTAAAACCACGTTCTTTCGCACCGTAGCGGGTCTGCTGCCTTTTTCGGGCCATATAACGCTCGACGGGCAGTACGAAATTAACCGTAACCCGGTGGCATACCGTATGCGGGTTAACTACGCCGAAGCAGAGCCTCTCTACCCCAATTTCCTGACCGCCCGCGACCTCTCCGGGTTTGTAGGCCGGGCTAAGCAGGCACCGGCGGGTCAAGTGGAGGCACTGGCCGAAACACTCGGCGTTACGTCGTTCTGGACGCAGCCAACGGGGCAGTTTTCGAGCGGGATGCTCAAGAAACTGTCGCTCCTGCTGGCACTGCTGGGAAAGCCGCGGCTGGTGCTGTTGGACGAACCCCTGACGACGCTGGACGTCCAGACGGCAGCCCGGCTGTTCGACCTTGTGTGGCAACTCCGTAACACACAGGATGTATCGTTTTGGCTTACCTCCCACCAGGACGTCAGCCTAACGGGCTTAACTCTGACCGCAAGCTGGCAAGTAGGCAACGGCTTGATAACGCCCCTCTCCTGACGCCATTATGCTCACGACGCTTAATCGTCTGCTCGTCCTGCCGTTCTACGTTCGTAACGCCGGTACGTTTGCCGTGGTGTTCTATTTCGCCTTTGGGTTCATGCGCCCTATGGACCACGAAGCCCTCATTATGTCGGCACTCGGATCGCCGTTCCTTCTGGGCTTGTTCATTTTCGGGTGGGCGTTATACACCCTAAGAACCGTGGCATTTATTCGGAACCAGTTAGCCGCGCCAGAGCACCTGTTTCTCAATACATTCTGGCTGGTGCCGCCCCGTACGCGCTGGTTCCTCTGGCTGACAGTGCAGACACAACTCCTGACGCCCGTACTACTGTATGCAGGCTGGATAGTGGCACGGGCCGTTCATTTCCAGACATGGGGTTCGCTGGTGGCTATCGTGGTGGCCATATTAATGTTGATTGGTGGGGGAGTTCTGGGAGCCGACTACCGACTGCGCCACCCCGCCCCCAATGCGCTACGTGTACCCAGCCTGAATGTCCGTTTGCCTTACGAACTTTTCTTTCCTACGTACTGGCTCCGGCACGAACCGCTGTCCTTCCTGCTGACGAAGCTTATTTCGGTTGGGTTGCTGGTGGGTGTTTGCCGGCTCTATCCCACCGACGATTATGACCAGCGGCTGCTCCTGCTTGGCCTCATGCTGGCTCTGATTACGCATTCGCAGGTGAGTCGGCAACTCCGGACGTTTGAGCAGCGCTACCTCCTCTTATTGCCTAACCTGCCACTGTCCAGTGTACAACGCTTTGGCCGATATGCCATCACCTATGGCCTGATCTGGCTGCCCGAACTCCTGATCCTACTACACAACTGCCCCACGGCCATCGGGTTCGACTACGTAGTGGGTCTCTGGCTAACGGGCTGGGGTTGGCTGCTGTTGTTGCACGGGCTGGCCTACGGACGTAACGTAGCGCCCGAACGCTGGCAGACCGTTGTGTTTGCCGCGTTCATTGGAGGCTTACTGGCTATCATGTTTGGTTTGCCGATGGTGGCGTGGGGGTTAGCTGGATGGCTGGGAGCCGTGGGGTTAGCTCTTAAACAAAAAACGGCCGGTATGGATCCGACCGCTGGGTAAGCAGGTGAGTTGGGCTGCCCCGAATAAGCAGCCATGACGTATGTCAGAACGTGATAACTGCTTCAGATGCTTACTTAGTTTGGGCCATCTTTAATCAGGGTTTTTATACTCTCGGCCATATCGGGCGTTACCGTAACGCCGTGAACGTGGCGGGCATGGTCGGCTGCCTGTGTCAGCACCTCTTCGTCGGTGTTGGCCTCAACTTTAGCGTCGCAGTCGAATCCGATATCGCGACATAACAGGGTTTTCATGTGTAATCGGGGTTAAAAGTGAAGGGTTAATATGTAAACATTCGGTCACTATCGACTGACAGCCGGACCA
>JAQBNX010000136.1 GCA_028288385.1 Spirosoma sp. | reverse complement strand
AATTTTATCAAAATGGTAAGCCATGAAAGTTGCTTTTATCCTGTTGATTTTGTGCGCATGGCTCCCTTATTACGGGGGTCGTTCAGTAATCGACAAACCAACGACCGACTCCCTATCCCGTAATAATGACTGGCCCGTTTATGGCGGAAATCAGGCTGGTAACCGCTATTCTCCCCTTACGCAGATTACGCGCCAGAACGTCCGGAATCTGCAGCTTGCCTGGACGTTCGATACCGGGGAGAATGCCAATCCGGCTGAACGGGGCATGGACATCCAGTGCCAGCCCATTGTGGTTGATGGTGTCCTGTACGGTACAACACCCCGCCTGAAACTCTTTGCGGTCGATGCCGCAACAGGTCAGCAGCGGTGGCGATTCGATCCCTTCGCCGACCCGGCCAAAAAGCCCCGGTTTCATCCCGTTCGGGGCGTTATGTACTGGGCTGATGGCAACGATAAGCGGATTTTGTATTCGGTAGGCGCTTCTCTGTACGCCATCAACGCAGTGACGGGCGAACCCATCAAAAGTTTTGGTACAAACGGCGAAGTGGATTTGCACGATGGACTTGGCAACGAGCAAACCATGGGGCATGAGATGGCCAGTTTGTCTATCCGCAGCACCACACCCGGCGTTATTTATAAAGATCTGGTAATTATGGGGTCGAGTGTATCCGAAGGGGGCGATGCACCACCCGGCCACATCCGGGCATTCAACGTGCGCACGGGTAAGTTGGCGTGGGTGTTTAGAACCGTTCCCCTGCCGGGCGACTACGGCTATGATACGTGGCCGAAAGAAGCTTACAAAAAAATTGGCGGGGCAAACTGCTGGGCCGGTATGGTCGTCGATGAGAAACGGGGTATCGTCTATGCCGGAACGGGTTCGCCCTCCGTCGATTTCTACGGGGGTGACCGCGCAGGTCAGAATCTGTTTGCCAACTGTGTGATTGCACTCGATGCCAAAACTGGCAAACGCGTGTGGCACTTCCAGACCGTGCACCATGATTTGTGGGACCGCGATATCCCCTGCCCGCCCAACCTGATTACCGTTACCCACAAGGGTCCGGATGGCCGACCTCGGCAGGTGGAGGCTGTGGCACAGGCTACCAAGGATGGTTATGTGTTCGTTTTCGACCGGGATACAGGCAAACCCCTCTTTCCCGTGCATGAAGTACCTGTTTCAACCTCGCCCGCCTTACCCGGCGAACAGCCCTGGCCAACCCAGCCTGTACCGACAAAACCAGCCCCATTCTGCCTGCAGGAAGTAACCGAAGCAACCCTCACTACCCGTACGCCTGAAGCGCGGGACTACGTATTGAACCGATTTCGCAACAGCCGACAAGGTAGCAAATACGTACCACCCAGCGAAGAAGGCTCATTATTGCTGGGTATTGGTGGAGGAGCCGAATGGGGTGGTACGGCCGCCAGCCCGGATGGTATTTTTTACGTAAACTCCAACAACATGCTCTGGTGGCTGAAAATGCGCGACAGCCGAACGCAGAGCAATGGCGTGGCCCAAACGCGCGGGTCGTCGTTGTTCAACACCAACTGTTCGGTATGTCATGGTCTGAGTGGCAATGAAAACATGGCGGCAAAAAACAACCAGGCCTACCCCGACCTGACCAATATTGGCAAGCGGCTGGACAGAGAACAAATTCACACGCTGCTGACAACCGGCCGGGGCCGCATGCCTTCCTTCAGCCATATTGCTAAAGAAGACCGCGACGCCATTATTAATTTTCTCCTAAATACGGAGACGAAACCGGCCGCTACCAACTCCGCGTCGGTCGATATTCACAATGGAGTGCCGGAGGGGGTCGCGAATGCCAAAACTGATTTCCCGTATAAGCCTCCCTACATAAACAACGGGAATATCCAATTTAGGGACCAGGACGGCTACCCTGCCGTTAAACAACCCTGGGGAACGCTCAATGCCATTGACCTGAATACGGGCGAATACAAATGGCAGATACCACTGGGCGAATACCCGGAACTGGTCAAAAAAGGGCTACCACACACAGGTACGGAGAATCATGGCGGCCCGGTTGTAACAGCGGGTGACCTGCTTTTCATTGCCGCTACGTATGACGAGAAATTACGCGCATTTGACCGGCGAAACGGAAAACTTATCTGGGAACACAAGTTGCCAGCCGGTGGGTTTGCCACGCCGATCACCTACAGCGTGCGGGGGCGGCAATATGTTGCCATTGCGGCTGGCGGTACGCGCTATGGTCTAAAATCGGGTGGCTCATATGTTGCCTTCGCCCTGCCTGTAGCGGCAAGGAAATAACAGGAGTAATTGGGTATTTAACTTTATACTATCAACAAACGGCCTGATGACCACCTATTTATTGTGCTGCGATTGGGGGACTTCGTTCTTTCGACTGCGGTTAATGAGTCAGCTTACTTTTGAGTGTATTGCGGAGGTGTCGTCCCAGTCGGGTATCGCCGGTACGTTCGAGGGATGGAAAACGGCTGCCAAACGTATCGGTGTCAGCCGGGACGATTTTTTTCGTCAGCAACTGAAAACCCAGATCGACCTGCTGGCGACAAAAACATCCATTCGCCTGGCGGGCATTCCGATGGTCCTGTCGGGAATGGCTTCCTCGTCAATCGGCATGGCCGAGGTTCCGTATGCCACCCTGCCATTTGCCGTAGACGGAAGCCAGGCCAGCATCCGGCACTTTACGACGCAGACTGGATTTCCGCACGAGATTCTCTTGATTTCCGGCGTTCGCAGCCTGCAGGACGTAATGCGGGGCGAAGAAACTCAACTGACCGGCCTGATTGCTCTGCTCGATTTACCCGTTCATGAAGCGGGTGAAGCCATCTTTATCTTCCCCGGCACGCACTCAAAACACATGTATATTCGGGAGGGGCAGTTACTAAATTTCGATACGTACATGACCGGCGAGTTGTTTGACCTCATGGCCACCCAGAGCATCCTGAACGCATCGGTGGATATCAGCAACCTCTCTACGCTGGCCCGGCCCGACCTTGTTGCATTTAAACAGGGCGTCGGAGCGGCTCAATCATCCACCTTGTTGAACCGGTTATTTACTGTTCGGACAAACCAGCTCTTCGACAAATTGACCCGGAAACAGAATGCACTCTACCTGAGTGGGCTATTGATTGGTTCAGAATTGAAGAACCTTCAGGAGAACGAAAAGGCCAAAATAGTGCTTTGCAGCGGCAGCAGTTTATCGAGGTTCTACACACTGGCCATGGAGACAGTAGGCCTAACTAAGCGCACCGTAGTCGTTCCCCCGGAACTGATCGACCAGGCTGCCAGTGTTGGACAAATCCTATTATTCCAGAATCAGACAGTGAAGGAGACAACGAAATGAGCGACAGCCAATTTTCGTGGCCCTTGTTCGATAAGGCACCACTCGTGGGTATCGTCCGGAACCTGCCCGCAATCGACGTTATTCAACTCCTGCCGCTCTACCAGGAATCAGGCCTGACAACGCTTGAAATTACCATGAATACCCCCGGTGCGGAAGACCTCATTCGGTATGCCCGCCAACACTATGCTAACGATCTTAACGTCGGTGCCGGAACCGTCTGCACGACTGACGACCTGACCAGGGCGCTGGCAGCCGGTGCTCAGTTTATTGTATCACCCATTGTTAGCAAACCCGTAATCCAGGAGTGCGTTGGGCAGGGTGTTCCAGTATTACCGGGTGCCTTTACGCCTACCGAAGTTTACGAAGCCTGGTCCCTGGGAGCGTCGATGGTAAAGGTTTTCCCGGCAACGTCGCTCGGTCCGGGCTACATAAAGGACCTGAAAGCCCCGCTCAGTCAGATTAAGCTCCTGCCAACGGGTGGTGTTACGCTGAGTAACCTCGCCGACTTTTTCAGGGCCGGTGCCGACGGTGTGGGGGTTGGCAGTCAGTTATTCAATAAGGGACTGATTCAGGAAAAAGACTGGACTGGCCTCAAAGCCCATTTTCAGGAATTCGCGAAACTAATGCCCGCCAACACAGATAAAGGCGACCCCACACGACCCTAACCCAACCAGGCATGATTTCTTCCCAAACCCCCAAACCCGCAACGACAACCACCACCGGGCACTACCGCTGGATAATTGTCCTGTTGTTGTTTACGGCCACTACCATTAATTACCTCGACCGTCAGATTATTGGCCTGTTAAAACCAATTCTGGAGGTTGAATTCAAGTGGACAGAAACTGATTTTGCCCGGATCGTAATCGCTTTCACGGCGGCCTATGCCTTGGGGTTGCTAGCCCTGGGGTGGTTTATCGATAAGGTGGGTACTAAGGTTGGCTATTCGGTCACGATTATCTGGTGGAGCGTGGCCGGCATGCTCCACGCCCTGGCTCGCAGCGCCTTTGGCTTCGGCGTGGCCCGCGTGGGGCTGGGTCTGGGCGAAGCGGGCAATTATCCGGCCGCCGTAAAAACGGTAGCCGAGTGGTTTCCCAAGAAAGAGCGGGCCCTGGCGACCGGGCTCTTCAATGCGGGCACCAGCGTTGGCGTCGTGGTAGCGCTGCTGATTGTGCCCTGGATTCTGAGTAACTATGGCTGGCAGGAGGTATTCTGGATAACCGGCGCCCTGGGTTTCGTCTGGCTTGTGATCTGGATTATTTTTTATGACGTACCTGCCCGCCAGAAGCGGCTGAGTTCGGACGAATACGCTTACATCACCAGTGGGCAGGAATCAGCCGGGGCCGAGAAAGCCCCAATCAAGTGGTTCAAGCTATTCGCCCTCCCCCAGACGTGGGCACTCATTACGGGCAAAGGGCTTATTGACCCCATTTACTGGTTCTTCCTATTCTGGCTTCCATCCTATTTTTCGTCTACCTTCCAGCTCGACCTCAAGAAGCCCAGCCTTGAACTGATGCTCATTTATACGGCCACCACCGTAGGCAGCATTGGCGGGGGGTATCTGTCTTCATGGCTCATCAAAAAAGGCTGGCCCACGCTCAAAGCCCGCAAAACGGTACTGCTGATTTTCGCCTTCCTTGAGTTGTCTATCATCCTGGCGCAGTTTGCTACCAGCGTATGGGTGGCCGTGGGTCTGATTAGCCTGGCGGTAGCGGTCCATCAGGCCTGGGCCACCAACGTCTTTACGCTGGCGTCCGATCTGTTTCCCAGGCAGGCGGTTAGTTCGTCGGCGGGGATAGCCGGAATGGCCGGGGCCGTGGGGGGTATCTTCTTTCCGATGCTGGTAGGTAGTTTACTGGACACCTACAAAGCCGCCGGGAATCTGAGTGGTGGGTACAACGTACTGTTTACCATCTGCGGCTGCACCTACCTGGTGGCCTGGCTTATTATTCACCTGCTCACCCGAAACCCCAAACTCGTTACCATTGATCAGCTTACGTAGCCAAGCGGGTTTAACACCCGTTCGCGGTGCTGCTTAAGCCCAAACCGCACGCCACTGTTACTTTTTTGCGTTCTTTATGGTATGTCCCTATACAAAGCAGCCATCATTGGTGGCGGAAATATTGCCGATAAAAATCACATTCCGACTCTCAAGCAGTTATCAGATCAGGTTGACATCGTGGCCGTTTGCAGCCGGGACATTACCAAAGCACGCGCCCTGGCCGATAAGCACGGTATACCTCAAGCGTTTGATAACACGGCCAACCTGTATGCGCAGTGCGCACTGGATGTAGTAGTCATTTGCACGCCTAATAACCTCCACTTTCCGCAGACGATGGAAGCCCTGGAACACAACTGCCACGTGTTCTGTGAAAAGCCGCCCGCGCTGAATGCCCAAAATGCCCGAGCTATGGCCGATCTGGCTGCGCAGAAAGGATGTGTACTGGCGTATAATTTTCAGCTTCGGCAAACGGCCGAATGGCAGTTGTTTACCCGTTGCCAGGCCGACGGGCTACTGGGAGACATCTACCACATCAAGGCCCATTTCCTGCGTCGGCGGGGCATTCCGGGCTGGGGGTATTTCACGAATAAGGCCATGCAGGGCGGTGGGGCGCTCATGGACCTTGGTGTCCACGTCCTCGATCTGGCCCTGTGCGCCCTCGGCTACCCCACCCCGAGTCAGGTGCTGGGCAATACCTATGATTTCATTGGCAAGGCCGGTGGTAAAGGACTCATGGGCAACTGGAATCCAGCCGTGTTCGAGGTGGAAGATGCGGCCACAGCCTACCTGACCTTCTCCAATAAAGCTTCCATCATGCTGTCGGCCTCGTTTGCCCTGAACACCCAGGCCGACAAGGACCGTAATCTGGAACTGTTTGGCAGCAAAGGGGGCGTTAACCTCTTCCCGTTTATGCTCCACACTGAACTGGCGGGCGAGCTGGCCGATGTACAGTTTCCGTATCTCGAGGAGGTGGATATTCAGCTTAAAAATACGGGTGCTTTTCTGGATGCCTGCGCTGGTAAACCGTCCAACGTCTGCACCGCCGAACAGGGCGCTATCCTACAGGACATTGTCGAGCGTATTTACGAATCGGCGCAGGCAAAATGAAGGGTCTATCGACCCCTGAAATTAGTCGTTCAGTAGCCGACCAACTAAAATGCAAGTAAAGGAATAGTAAACGTCTTGTACGCGTTGAGAGCGATGGTATAACTGAATTTATAGTGTGAAATTTTTTCTAGGTTGTATCAAGGTTTATGAAAAAACATCTACCAGTGATTAAATTTTGGAATCACTTTAGAGACACAGATAGCTCGATTAGTAAACGAATGATATGCCCCACGTAACGGCATTTAGTAGTAGACAGATGACGTGCGGGTATAACATCCCACCATCTGCGGATTCACGTATCTGAGCGCCTGGATCATTATTCACCTGCTTACCCAAAAGCCTAAACTGGTAACTATTGACGAGCTACGCTAAGTAGTTTAAGCTACCTCATGACTTAAGTTTAGGTGAATTTGCTCAGAGAAATAGGCTTGAGCAATCTCACTCGTTCTCATTCTACTTACAACCTAACTAGTACCCTAGCATGACTTGGTTACCGTCATCAACGAAGCAATGGCTTCGTTTGCTCACGACAGCAGGCACCACCGCTGGCCTGTATGCCTGTCTGAATACCCAGAAGGTTGCCACTCAAAACACACAAACCGCAGCTGGCCCGCCGGCGGCAACAACGGCCGGTACGACCACGGCCCGGCGTGTGCTGGTCTTTTCCAAAACAAAAGGCTGGAAACATACGTCCATTCCGTTTGGTAATGTGGCTATTCAGAAACTGGGCCGGGAAAACAACTTCCGGGTCGATACCACAAAAAATGCCGATTACTTTAACGATGACAGCCTAAGGCACTACCAGGCCGTCGTTTTTTTGAGTACGACCGGCAATGTGCTCAACCCCGTTCAGCAGGCTGCTTTCGAGCGCTACATCCAGGCCGGCGGTGGATATATGGGTATCCATGCGGCTGCCGACACCGAATATGACTGGCCCTGGTACAACAAACTAGTGGGGGCTTATT
>JAQBNX010000113.1 GCA_028288385.1 Spirosoma sp. | reverse complement strand
CTTCAACTTTCTCCCACACCTGCTGTTTTTCGTCCCAGTCGAACCCGGCTCCTCTGGCTTTCTCCTGAATCCGCATGGCTTTAGCGAGCGCGGGCAATGATCCCGGCACGCCACCCAGCACCGATTTGGCTCCTTCTTTTAGTTTGAGTTGCTCCCAGTTAGTCTTCACCTGCGCTTCTGTGTCGGCAACGACTTTGCTCCCACTGGCGTCCGCATAAATATGCGGATGGCGGCTAATCAGTTTGTCGCAGATACCATTCAATACGTCGGCCATATCGAAATGGCCAGTTGTACCACCATCCGGAGAATGAGTTGCGGCTTCGGAGGCAATTTTGGCGTAAAAAACCAGGTGTAGCTGAATATCGCCGAGTTCCTTCCTGATTTCACTCAGGTCGTTTTCGAGAATAGCGTCGGAGAGTTCGTAGGTTTCCTCGATGGTTAAGTGGCGCAGACTTTCCAGCGTTTGTTTGCGGTCCCAGGGGCACTGCTCGCGCAGTTCGTCCATGATGGTCAGCAGCCGGTCGAAGGCCATTAATTGCTCCTGACGGCGCGGGGGTAATTCCTGAAATAACGTTGGTTGATTCATAAACCGATAAGCCAGTCCGCCGACGCGGTTTATGGCGCTCTATGGGTTGGTTGAGAATTGATTTTTTGTTGAATAGCAGACATCAACAGGTTTTCGGCCAATTCCAGGACAACCCCCGTCATTGCAGTCGATTCGTTGTAAAGATACCGCAAAACTCAAACCTTCACCATACGTTTGACCACCCGGCCGCTGTCGGTTTGCAGACTATAGAGGTAGTGCCCGGCCGTCAGGCCAGCACCACTGACCGGCACTACGTGGTTTCCGGCATCAAACCGGCCATCGCGCAGCACGGTTAGTTCGCGCCCCTGGAGGTCATAGATAGTCAGACGGATATGTTGCGTCTGATTAAGGGTAAACTGAATATCCGTCGTATCAATGAAGGGGTTGGGGGTATTTTGGCCAAGTGCAAATGGGCCTTCTTCCAGAGAAAGGGCCGGGGTCTGGCGAAAGATGGGAAGCGTTTCAAACGAACGGCCCAGAATCATCTGTGTTGTGGGGGCATCCACCCCCAAGTGATCGCGCAGCACACTGGCGTAGATCTGCCGGAAATCGTTTTTAAATTTCAGATCACCGTTGCTGTCGAGATCGCTAAGATTTGGCGGTGTCCCAATAATGCCACCCCGAACCGTATTGCCCACGACAAACAGGGGAGCTGCAGTACCGTGGTCTGTGCCACTGGTACCGTTCTGATTCACTCGCCGGCCAAACTCCGAAAACGTCATAACCGTTACCTGGTCTCCCCTGTTTTGCTTAGCCAAATCTTTGGTGAAAGCCGCCACCGCATCGGCTACTGTTTTGAGCAGTGTTGCATGCTGGCCACTGGTGGTATTGCCCGTCGTGACCTGATTGGCGTGGGTGTCGAATCCACCTATCGTTGTCAGGTACACGGGCGTCGTCAGCCCCCCGGCAATCAATTCGGCCACAATAGCCAGCTGTTTGCCAAGTCCCGTATTCGGGTAGGTCACGACGTTTTTACCGAGGTCGGCTTTCTTTTTTATAACATCGGCGTACCGGATCGACTGGGCGGCAATCTGTTTCAGAAATTTGAGTTCTTCCCCTGCTGGGGTATTCGGAATGGCTTCCGTATCGGCGCTGGTGCCTTTTACCAACTGATAGAATAAATCGGGGTTATCGAATACGGTACCCATGGACCCGGCATCGCTTTGCAGGAGCATTGACTCCACCGACCCCAACTGAATGGCCAGGGGCTGCTCGGGCAAGGTGATTGGAAAGCTGGGGTACTTTTGGGTCAGATACCGACCAGCCCATCCCTCCTTTTCGTAAACACTGGCATCGGACCCTGACAACCAGATATCCGTCGAGCGGAAGTGCGACCGATTAGGCGACTCATAGCCTACGTTTTGCACGATGCTCACCTGCCCATTGCCATACAGTTCCTGAAAAGCCATCATAGCCGGGTTCAGCCCCAGTTGAGTCGTCAGTTTGAGCACCTTATCTTTTGGAATGGCAATAGTCGGACGTTTCTGGTAATAGCTATCGTTTTCAAACGGCACCACCGTATTAAGGCCGTCATTGCCGCCCTGCAACTGCACGAGCACCACTATGTTGCCCTGCCCGGCATATGGGTTCACGCCAGCCAGGTCTGCTGCCCAGTTATGCCCAAGTGGATTGTGGGCATAGGCCCGCATGGGCATACCCTGGAGGCCCAAAGCTACCCCGCCCGTCAGCCAGCCAAGTTGTCGAAGAAAATTGGTACGATTCATACGGTACTAATGAGTAAACGAGTCAATGAGCAAGAGATGATTTTATTCCTTCGCTGCTTCACTCATTAGGTGAGTTGGTATTCGGGCAGCCGCATGATGGCCTTTAGAAATTTCTGAATCCTGACATCGGCCATCGGCGTGTTTGTCGACCAGTTGGCGGCAACGGTGCCATCCAGGAGGGTGTCCAACAATTCTTTCTCTTTAGTGGCCGTGGGCGAAACCATCAGCATCAGGCTACTGATGTCCTTGACAAACTGGGGGGCATTCTCCGCACTTTTAAAGCTGCGGGCGTAGTCGAGCGGCCCCACACTGAACGATAAATTCTGGCCGTTTGCTTTGCGACCATCAATCAGCGAATCGGAGTAGCCACCCCGCGCCGGATAGGTATTTGAACTAATCCAGTCGCGCTGACCCGGCCAGCCCGCTACGTTAGGCGGGTAGAACACATACTGCTGTAACGTACGGGTCGTATCGGCTATGTAGCCAATATCCG
>JAQBNX010000112.1 GCA_028288385.1 Spirosoma sp. | reverse complement strand
AACCGCTGGGTGTCGGGGACTGTTTTAAGCAGTTCACTAAATGACACGGCCTCGTCCAACTGTGGTAGGTAAGATTGCAAAGACTGCTTCATGGCTGCAACCGCAATCTTTTCCAGGCGTTCCAGTTTAAATACCCGCCGTTCGGAGTGTTTCCCAATAAAAAAGCTGATTTGCTCAATACCAATCTCAACGGCCTTCTCCACAAACCACTCAATTCGGTCGTTATTTTTGGTTGGGGCCACGCAAATTCGAATCGAAAATGGACGGGGCCTGGTCTTTTGGATACCTGTTATCCGAAAAGCACACCGGCGGGCATCGGCCTGAGTTATAACGCCTGCATAACGGTTTCCGTGTCCGTCGGTCACAGCAATGACATCGCCCGTACCCAGCCGAAGTGTCCTGACCGCATGGCGCGAATCGTCTTCTGTCAGAAACGAAACACGGTCAGCGCCTGCTAGATCACTAGTGAAATCACCGGGCAAATCCAGGTTGGGCAAATAAAATAAGTGCATAGATTCGGCAAAATGTAAAACTCAACCATCACGGGTCATTACTTAGTCATTACATCGGCCCATAACCACCGTAGTGATTCGGGCAGGATGGACCCACCGTGTTTGCCATTGTGTCCGCCCGTTCCACCCACGAATTTATAGTCGTACTGGCGATATTTCAGGGCCGCGTCCATTTGCAGGTTGCCAAGCCACCAGTTGCCGTACTGGTTGTCGAGGTCGTTGCTTCCGTCCTGCAAAAAGACCTTGATAGCCCGTTTAGCGTCTTTGCGAATCATGGACGGATAAGCATGACCGCCTTTTATATTGGTGAAACTCCCTACGTGGCTAAGCACTTTGTGAAACTGATCGGGCCGTTGCCAGGCAGCGGTAAACGCACAGATCCCACCAGATGAAAGGCCCGAGATGGCCCGCATCGTTGGTGATTCTGCCAGTTTATAGGTCCGGCTGATTTCAGGAATTAACTCGTCGATTAGAAACCGGACGTACTGACTGCTTAGCGTGTCGTACTCAGCTGAGCGGTTATCGGCACGAAAGGGATCGGTCGGCAGCGCATCGCCATGATGACCGGGATTGATGAATAAGCCAATGGTAACGGGCATAGCCTTCTGGTGAATGAGGTTGTCGAACACAACCGGCACCCGGAAGTCGCCATCTTCCTTCACGTAGGTATGGCCGTCCTGAAACACCATCAACGCGGCCGGGATTTGGGCCGTATACTGGGCCGGAACATATACGTAATACTCGCGGATGGTATTTGGAAACACGTGACTTTTCCAGACAAATTTTGTAACGCTGCCTTTCGGTACGCCCGCTTGCCTCTGTGAATCGGGACCATACGTAAGGGTTTCCTGGGGCTTTGGCTGGGCCATTGCCGCGCCGAAGGTTATAAACCCGATAAAAATTGCAACAATTGTTCTGGTCAGCATAAATCTCATAGCGATCAAAGATTGAAATTGTCCTGACCTACCGACCTATAATGCCCTAATCAAAATGTACCGGTAGCGGGCGAATCATGGTTATCACAAAACCGATTGAAAGTAAGCTGAATGACTGCAGCACGATTGGATTACTTGGGGTAACCCTACCTAAAAGCCTGGAGAAAATGACGAAGTTGGTCAATCTCTCCATCGGTAATAGCTGGAAAGTTGGCAATGCGGAAGGTTGTATTTTTCCAGTCACCGTAGCCGTTACCGAGTAAAATACCGGCCTGTTGAGCGGCCGTTTTAATTGCCTTTATGCGGGCTTCCGAACCGCCAACGGCAATAACGGTATCGGACCGAACCGCCGGGTCGTCGATTAATACGTTAAATCCGCTGCCGGACGTAGTAGCGGACTGGTCCGCTAGAAAAGCATACCACTCGGCTGCCCGTTTTTTGGTCATAACGTCGACATCAGCAATGGATGGCACCTGTTGCAGCACGCGCATGAGCAGATAAATACCTAAACCGTTGGGTGTGTAGGGTGTCTGGAACCTGGCGAAGTTTTCGTGGATGAACAGAAGGCTGTTGTAATGGGCATTCTCTCCTATGGCTTCGGCCCGACGTAGCGCAGCCGGCGAATAGATCAGCACGGCCAGCCCAGCCGGTAATCCGAAGCATTTTTGTACTGATGCAAACCAGACATCGGCCAGCGACCAGTCCAACGTGATGCCTGCCATGGAGGAGACAGCATCGACGGCTATCAAGCCCGAAAATTCCCGTCTGAACTGCGCCAGCGAAGTCATACTGACCTGCGTACCGTTGGACGTTTCGTTCTGCACCAGACACAAAACATCGGCCTCGCTCAGGTTGACGGGCGGCTTGATTCGATACGCATACTCAGCCCATTTTTTGCCGAACGCTCCGCTAAACGGATGTAAACTGGTTTCGGCCGTCAGCGACTGTGTTACAATCTCCCAGCACTCCGTTGCCGACGACACGAACGCTACGTGGTAGTCAGCCGGAATAGCCAGCTTTTCGTGCAACAGCCGGACGGTTTCCTCAATTACCTCCATAAACCCGGCACTCCGGTGATTCAGACTCACAATGCCCAAGCGCACTGCTTCGGCAGCATAGTCGGCCACCTGCGGGTACACTTTCGATGGACCGGGGTAAAACGTAATCATAATAACGAGGAGCATTCGTCAGGGAGCATCCAATTATCACAACCTGTCGGATTCATGGTGTTATTGCTCACGAATCAGATACCGTATCGCCAGTTCATAACCCGTTAGGCCCAGGCCCACGATAACCCCTTTGCATTTGGCCGACAGGTAGCTATGATGACGAAAGGCTTCGCGGGCGTGTACATTTGAGATGTGAACCTCCACTGCTGGGGCCGTTACAGCCGACAGGGCATCGGCCAGGGCAATGGATGTATGGGTTAATGCACCGGCATTTATAACAATGCCATCGATGTCAAAACCCAGTTCATGAATCTTATCGAGTAGTTCACCCTCGTGATTCGACTGAAAATAGCGTAGTTGCACCTCCGGAAACAGCGCTTCAATGGTTTTCAGGTAATCGACAAACGATCGATTGCCATAAATGTCTGGTTCGCGCTTACCCAGCAGGTTCAGGTTAGGACCGTTGATAATCAGAATCTGTTTCATACGTATGTGGCAAAGTTATATAAATGCCTTTAAGAACTACCTCAAACTAGAACGGTCGTTGGCCGAAAACTCGGTGGAAGCTTACCTGCACGACGCCGAAAAACTGCATGAGTTCGTCCTGCTGACCGACCCCGAACTATCGCCCATGCACGTGTCGGAGAAGCACTTAATGAATTTTCTGATGTACTTGGGCGAGCTGGGGCTGTCGGCAAACAGCCAGGCCAGAATGCTGTCGGGGTTGAAGTCATTCTTTAAGTACCTGGTGTTCGAAAACCTGATCCAGCACGATCCAACGCAGTTACTTGAACCACCCAAACTGGGCCGCAAGCTACCTGATACGCTGAGTTTTCCGGAAATCGAAGCCATGCTCGCCATTATTGACCTCTCTACACCCAGCGGCACCCGTGATCGGGCCATTCTGGAAGTGCTCTACAGTTCTGGATTGCGCGTATCTGAACTGCTGGGGCTGCGGCTTACTAACTGCTACTTCGATGCTGGCTTTATCCGGGTGCTTGGCAAAGGCGACAAAGTGAGGCTGGTACCCATTGGTCAGGATGCCATGCACTACACCCGGCTTTACATCGATCACGTTCGTGCTACGCTGAACGTTCAGAAGGGCGAAGAGGATACCATTTTTCTGAACCTGCGCGGTAGTCAGCTTTCACGGATTACGGTGTTCACGACCATAAAAAAACTGGCGGCCGAGGCAGGCATCAAAAAAACAATCAGCCCCCACACGTTCCGCCACTCATTCGCTACGCACCTTATCGAGGGCGGAGCCGACCTGCGGGCGGTGCAGCAGATGCTTGGCCACGAATCTATCACGACTACCGAAATATACACCCACCTCGACCGCGACTACCTGCAACAAACGCTGCGGGAGTTCCATCCCAGAAGCCGAAAGAAGTAAGTGATAATACGGTATGTTAGCATGTTCCTAAAAGTCATGATAGACCTCGTTGGAAAACATGCTATCCCGACTTTTACAAACCACTCACCTTTAGTTTGCGTCGATACACCTTGTCTTTACACGTTACGTACAATACGTCGAAGTTGGGGCCTCCAAAGCAAAGATTGGATGGATAGTCTGTTGGCATGGGCAGAATCGCATTGACCCGCCCCGTTGGGTCCAGTACCTGAATGCCCATACGGGTGGCAACATAAATCCGGCCCGCCCTGTCGCACTTGAGTCCATCTGACCACGCATTTTCAGCCGTATCAGGCACATGAACCCACCCATATCGTTGTTTATTAACCAGCAAGCCATTAGGCAGAACCTGATAAATCCAAATCCAGTGAGAGGCCGATTCCGCTACGTATAACTGCTGTTGATCGGGTGTGAGCGCCAGACCATTGGCAACCCTTAAGCCCGTAGCGATCCCTCCACTGTCAACTACGACTTTCTCTCCAGATGGCCTGATTAGATAGATTTTACTCGGTTTGTCAAGACCGTCGGGCGCGGTGATGTAAACATTTCCATTTTTAGCCACGATGAGGTCATTGCCCGATAAGCTGTCAACGAATACCTTTTCTTTCTCCGTCCCTTCATAGCGGTATATCTGTTTACTGCGGCTCGAAACCGTATAGCGTTTCCCATCAGGACCAAACGCCGTTCCAGATGCCTTTTTAGAGTCTGAATTAACAATCGTTGGCTTACCGTCCTGTCCTACTTTAAGCGTTTTACCATTCAGCACATCCTGGTAGAATACCTCACCCGCATCGTTGGCGGCAATACCTTCTGTAAAAGAATAGCCCTCCCCCACCAGTTCCCACCCCTGGTTTGGGATGAGAATGTCGGTTAGAAACGGGTTCTTTGTGGGAGCATTCATGACGGGTTTGGGGTAATCCTGCCAAAGCCACCGCATTGCCTGGGGAAACACGGCCGTACCGTGCTGGCCACTGTGTCCGCCTTCTCCCCACACATGCTTGACGTTATAGCCCGCGAAGCTCAACGCCCGCTCCATGGTTTCATTGGCTTTCCACCAATCGCCTACGAAATTATTCAGGTCATTTGCTCCATCCTGTAAAAACACCTTAATGGGTTTGGGTTCATACTTACGAACCAGGGTTGCATACCGGTCGCCCCCGCGAAGTCCAACATAAGTACCAATGGCACTGAAGACCCTGG
>JAQBNX010000089.1 GCA_028288385.1 Spirosoma sp. | reverse complement strand
TGGCTATGGCCGTGCTGGCTTCACGTTCGCTATGGGCACTTAGGCCACTCTGTAGTGACATGGCATCGACACCAATGAAGGCCCGGTTTGCCCGGTATCGTGCCATGTGTTCCTCTGCTATCAATCCGTGTATGGCCTGCC
Organism: Spirosoma sp.; assembly: GCA_028288385.1. GTDB lineage: Bacteria > Bacteroidota > Bacteroidia > Cytophagales > Spirosomataceae > Spirosoma. Next base: position 4,775 of record JAQBNX010000089.1, on the reverse strand, counting down.
GCTCTTTGTCTACTTCGCCCCCCACCAGATTGATCAATACCTCAGATTCCATCAGTTCGGCCACTATGGGTAGCGAATTTGTGACAACGGTAATGCGTTTGTGGCGGATGAATGGACACAGCCGCAACACCGTACTGCCGCAGTCCATGAAAATAATGTCGCCTTCCTGAATTTCCCTGGCCGCTAACTGGCATATGTAATCTTTGCGCTCAGGGTTAACCGCCGTTTTATTGGCGAACCGGTGCGTATCCGTTGCCATACTTATCTTCATGGCTCCACCCCGCGTTCGATAGAGCAGGCCGGAAGCAGCTAACTGCACCAGATCGCGCCGGATGGTCATGGCCGAAGTTTGCACTAAATCGGCTAACTCCTGCACATCGGCTGAGCCACGATCCTCGACCGTTTGCAAAATAAGTCGCTTCCGATGTTGAAAATTCATGATGATTGTGTTCTTTTGTTCAAAATTAAACAATATCAAACAAAATTGAACATTATGATTACTGAACGGGTGCAAATAACAGAGGAGAAATTACTTTCTGACAACTGGTACGTGCTGAAACGATACTCATTTAATTATCTCGGCAAAAATGGACAGTGGACCCGGCAGCAGCGCGAAGCTTACGATCGCGGCAATGGTGCCACTATTTTACTGCACAATCCCCAGACCGACACCGTTATTCTAACCCGACAGTTTCGTCTGCCTACATTTGTGAACGGAAACAAAAGTGGTATGTTGATTGAAACCTGCGCCGGTTTGCTTGACAACGACGACCCACAAACGGCTATCCTACGGGAAACTGAAGAGGAAACGGGCTACCGGATTCAATCGGTACAGAAAGTGATGGAGGCTTACATGAGTCCCGGTTCGGTAACCGAAAAACTATTTTTCTACCTAGCCGAGTACACGGCCGACACCGAACGTAACGCCGGGGGTGGCATCGACGAAGAAGAAATCGATATATTGGAAATACCACTTAATGAGGCATTGTCTATGATGCAGCGCGGAGAAATTATGGACGGAAAAACCATTATGCTGCTTCAGCATCTGAAGTTGCAGCAGGCTGGCATAGCCTGATTTATGGTGTCAGATTTGAAAGTCTGACACCATAAAGCCAATCCCTATTTCCCGGCCGAAATCATGTTCGCAAACAGCCGGTAGGCACCCGGAACCCCGGCGGGCAATTCGCGGAAGAAGACCAAGCCCGTGTACATGAAGTGCCCTTTACCGTATTTCGCATGAATGAGACTGCCTTGTTTGGCAGCTTCGTTCTGGTCGTTGGCTGAGAAAATAGGTTCATACTCCTTTGCCCAGTCCTGTGCGAAATAGATACCGCGTTCCTGAATCCATCCATTAAAATCGGCCTCGGTGATTTTGTTGGGGGTATTTAGCAGGGGGTGCTGCGGATTGACAAACGTCATTTTAGCATCTTCTTCGGTTACGCGATCACGGCCAACCGTAAAGGGGTAGGGGCCAAGTGGGGGCAGGGGCGGTTCGTTGCGCAAAAATCCATTGCTTGGCGTTACATACTGCACAATCAGGGTCCCGCCATTCTTAACGTATTCCATTAATAAGGGCTGAAAACGGGCCAAACCCGGATCGGTATTGTAAGCCCGAACTCCCGTAATAATTGCGTCGTAGCCTGCCAGATTGCCGTTCAATTCGGCGGGGCCAAGTACCGTGACGCGGCACCCCATTTGCTGAAGTGCTGCCGGAATTTCATCGCCCGCGCCAATGATATAACCAATGTTTTTGGCGGTTACTTTCACATCTAATTTCACCAACCTGGCTTCAGCCGGGGGAAACAGCGTTTGTGTTGGTATGTGCTTGTAGGCAACGTAGCGCAGACCGGTTGTGAACGTGCCGCTACTGGTTGTCATAACAGCCTGTAGTTTGCCATTTTGCGCATTGGCCGTTGGCGAAAGTGAAAATGAAAGGCGTTGTTCGTCCCCCTTATTTTTCAGATTAAATGGCAGCGATGCCGGGTTAATGCGCCAGCCTGTGGGTACGGTTAAGGCTACCGTGCCCGTTACGTTGGCGCGACCAGCTTTCAGAACGACCTCGGCCGTTTTGCTGCTATTACCCGTAGTGGTCGGTGTTCCGGCGAAGATGAATACACGCTCGGTTAAATTAGCCGTTACATCGGGCTGGATGATGAACGGCCGGTAAATCTCACCATCGACTGCATCGGTCGATTTATAAACAACCGGACGTGTGAACGTAAACCGTTGTCCTCCTATATCAAACAGATAACTGGCTGTGAGCGCGGGCGGGTTCTCGGGCAGGCCAATGAGCTGCTGGTTATCGACCTGAAACACTCCTTTTTCGATGGGTTTTTCGAGCCAGTAGGGCTGAGAAATTTTTTGCGTTTTCGGGATAGTAACCGAGGTTGGAAACTGCACTACATCGTTTGGCTTTAGAGATAGATTTAGGGTAGAATCCTTACCGGTCGAGTAGCGAAAGCCCACCAGTGTAACGGGCGAATCGGTACGGCCAACAATGTTCGTGGATAGCTTTATTGTTTCGCCTGGAGTAGCTGCAAAGTCAGTGGGGTTTGTCTCGAACCAGAGGCCGAGGCACTGCTGAATCAGGTTCTGAACGTCCATTCGTTTCGACCTGACATAAACATTCGCCGTATCTAACTTACCCAGTGCTCCGTAAAGCTGGACCAGCGCAGGTACCGAAGCAGACGGCTGGTCGGCCCGGAAGCTGGCATTGAGTTCATTAACTATTGTTTGTACACCGGCACTATTCGGAATGCGTTTCCACGTCATGTCAACACCGTCAAAAGGGTCTTTCTCGGCCGGATCACCGTTTTTTAGCAGCAAGTAGTCGACTTTGGCACCCCGGCTGGCCGGCTGGCCAAAGCCCTGACTTTTGTGCTGGCTACGGCTCTCAGCCGCAATCTCGCCGTAGGAACGGCCCAGCATTGGATTGAACAGACCCGTTTCGATACCAATCAGATTACCGGCTTCTTCGGGCTTTTTATTACTCATAAACTGACCCGGAATAAACATATTCCACATGATACGTTTGGCCTGCCAGGGTTTCACATAAGCCAGCTGTTCGGGAAACTTAATGGGATCGTTCGAGATTTTGAACGCCTGTTCGGCTAGGTAGCCCGATGCACTGTGGTGTCCATGGCCGGCGCGAGCATCGGGTGGAAACCGGGTTATTATTACGTCTGGCTGGTGTTTACGAATCATCCACACTACGTCGGCCAGCACTTTGTCCTGCCCCCATGTCCGCACGGCCTCGTCGGTCGACTTGGAAAAGCCAAAGTCATAGGCACGGCTGAAATACTGGTCAGGGCCATCTACCCGCCGGGCGGCCAGGAGTTCCTGGGTTCGGATAACCCCAATATTTTCGCCTTGTTCGGGACCAATTAGGTTCTGCCCGCCATCGCCACGTGTGAGTGAGAGGTATGCCGTGCGCACAAGCCGCTCTTTAGTCATGTAGGCTAGCAGCAGCGTATTTTCATCGTCGGGGTGAGCGGCTACGTAGAGCACGGAGCCGAGCACATTCAGCTTTTTGAGGTTCGATAGAATTTCGCCGGGCGAAGCAGGCTTGATAGGTCCATACGGAACTTGAGCAGCGGCTGTCTGGCAGATAACGAAGCTAACGAAGGCAGCTAACAAACGGAGATATGGGCGCACAGTACGTGGATGTTTGGAATTGACTTTTAGCAAAGATAACCGCCGATTTGGTTCGGTACGCGGTCTTTACTGGATAGTGTAATCAAAGTATACTTCATAGAACAGATTCAGAAATATTGCGCCACATTCTCCCGGAAAAGCTGAACTTAACCTCGAAAAAAGTCAATCAATTTGGGGTCTTGTTCGTCGTTATGCACGGGCAAATTCTATCTTTGCGGGCAATCAAAAATTTAACCTATACGTATTTCTATGAATTACAGTGTTTATCTGGTTCCCATTCTGGGCATTGTTGGCTTGCTGGTGATGTTTACCAAATTCATGTGGGTATCGAAGCAGGACCCCGGCGATGCCCGGATGCAGGAAATTGCGGGTTATATTGCCGATGGAGCCATTGCCTTCCTCAAAGCGGAGTGGCGTGTACTGACGTACTTCGGCATTATCGTTGCCATTTTGCTAGCCTACATGGGTAGCTTAGTGCCCAATTCAAGCCCAATCATTGGTGTTTCATTTTTGCTTGGCGCATTTCTGTCGGCGCTGGCAGGATATATCGGCATGAACATTGCCACGAAGGCCAACGTCCGTACGGCCCATGCTGCCCGCACCAGCCTGACCAAAGCCCTTGAGGTGTCATTTACGGGTGGTTCAGTAATGGGCATTGGCGTGGCTGGTATTGCCGTGCTGGGTCTGGGCAGTTTGTTTATCGTTCTCTATAACCTTTATGTTGGAGCAAATGGAATTGCCAATGGGGACGTCAATGGCCTGCCGATGGAGAAAGCCCTCGAAGTGCTCGCCGGTTTTTCGCTCGGAGCCGAGTCCATTGCACTATTTGCCCGCGTAGGTGGTGGTATTTATACAAAAGCAGCCGACGTAGGCGCCGACCTCGTGGGTAAAGTGGAAGCGGGTATTCCAGAAGACGACCCGCGTAACCCTGCCACCATCGCCGACAATGTGGGCGATAACGTGGGCGACGTAGCAGGTATGGGCGCTGACCTGTTCGGTTCATACGTAGCGACCATTCTTGCTACTATGGTACTGGGCCGTGAGATTCGTATTCCTGCCGACGCTAACATCATAGGCCATGCCCCCATCGTATTACCGATGGTGATTGCGGGACTCGGTCT
>JAQBNX010000067.1 GCA_028288385.1 Spirosoma sp. | reverse complement strand
TCAAACTGGAGGAAGTGTTGCGGCAGTATAACTGGCCAGTTGCTACCGAACATATAAAACTGCTCGTCACGGTCAACCCCCTGTCAGAAACAACACTAGCCTTCCTGAGTCTGGATGCCCTGCCTTCTCCCCCCGTGCTGTTAGACAGGCTTAAGCCCAAGGAGAACCGTGGTGGTTTTGATATTGATACCGATGAAGTGGACGTATTGCCGGAATGGAGCACCCAAACCGTTACGCTGGAACTGGTCAATCCGCTTTATAATAAGGTTCAGGCCGATGAGTTGAGCCAGATGCTGGAGGCCCCGGCCGATGCCTCACACGAAGATATCATGGCGGATTTTGCCCTCGGCCTCTATTATGAACCTGATGTATCCAGTTCAGGACAGCCCCATCTGAAACTGCGCGACGATATCCAGGTGATTACCCCCAACGAGGGACAGCGTGGGCTTTGGAATGACCTGAAACTGGCCGTTGCTAATACGGTTGCGAACCGGGTGCAGAATCGTCGGTATACACAAAATCTGATTCGCTATCCCGACCGTGTGCGCATTGTTGCTAAGGGTGATTCGTGGTTTCAGTACCCGTTTCTGCTACGCGATATTGTCGATTATTTGTCTGGCGTATACACGGTTTTCAGCGTGGCGGCTTCGGGAGTTACGTTAGACGATTATCTGAAGGATTCAAGCTACTTAGAAGCCATTGCCCAGGTGAAACCCGCTTACTTCCTGTTGAGTGTGGGTAGCAGCGATATGCTGGGCGAATCGTTTCATAATTACATTCGGGATACGCCGGACACTGACCAATCCGGGCCGCAACGTTACCTCTCCGATCAATTTGGGACGAAACTAGCAGACATCGGCAAACAGTTTGGCCGCATATTCCGGCTCGTGCAGCAGGGCTACCCGCAAGTGCGGGTGCTGGTCCATGGTTACGACTACATAGTTCCAGCACACGACGAAACCACCTTTACCGGAAAGGCTGGCCGGTTAGGTAAAATATTGCTAAATAAAGGCATTCGTGATCAGGCAGAACGCGAAGCGGTGGCACACTACGTTATTGACTCGCTGAATAAACAGCTTCGGGAGGTGGTTAATGCCTACTCGACAGTGACGTACCTGGATTTGCGGGGCACTATTCGGGGTACGGGCCGGCCGGCCGATTACTGGTACGACGAATTGCATCCTAATGACAAGGGCTTCCTGTGCCTTTCGTCAAAATTTGTCGAATTAATCAGCGGTCGGAAAAATAATGCAGATCCGACGTCTGTCCCACCTTTAGGGCAAACACCAGTCCAGTCACTTGTGAACCGCTGGTCGGATGAATTTCTCTGGAGTAAACGTAAAATCGGTGATCCTGTTGCCGACGAGGTCATCACTACGTTGCTGGCCGACAATCAGAAGGGCGAAGTCGATCAGATTTTTCAGATGCTCGTTCGCAACCGGCATTTTCCCAACCCGGCTTTCGATGTGCTGCCAGATCAGGTTAAAAGCGTCGTAGAAAACTACTTTGTGCATACCAGGGAGTTGCCTGCCTTCGCCGAGCCATTCAAAATGATGGTTGCTGCCGATGTCTTTAAGCACCACGGCCCAAAAATCCTGCTCATTTTACTCTGCAAATCCCTGCCAACCTGTTACACCTGCTGGCGGGGTGCCAAAGTGCTATATCGAACCGGGCGGCTCCGCGTGCACGACGGCTCGCTGGATGCGTTCAGCCGCCGGTTAATGGAAACGGCTCAGTTTGTAGTCGATATGATGACGACAAACAATTTTGAGCAGGATGGAACGGCCATTGTAGCCACGCAGAAAGTGCGGCTGATGCACGCGGCCATCCGCCACTTTGCTCAGGAACGGAACTGGGATGCTGACACCTACGGTATCCCAATCAATCAACAGGATCTGGTTGGAACGCTGCTATCGTTTGGTGTGGTCATTATCGATGGTCTGCAACAACTCAACGTTACGCTTACCCCTGAACAACGAGAGGCTTATCTGCATCTTTGGCGGGTGGTGGGTAAGATGATGGGCATTGACGACGATCTGCTCTCAGAAGACGAAGACGAATGTCGGGCGCTGATGAACGCCATTCTGGAGCAGCAGGCAGGACCTTCCCTAGAAGGGACAGAACTAACCGAAGCCTGCATTGACCTCATGAACACCCGGCTGATTGTTGGCCCGCTGAAACGACTGTCACCATTCTTTGTCCGCTTTTTTGTGGGCGATAAGTATGCTGACATGCTCCGTGTACCGGCTGCCAGTGCCGATGATTCGCTCATTATGGACGCGGTTAAGTGGTTTGACCGGAGTATTCGGGGCCTCCATGACCGCAATCTGCTAATCGCGGCTGTGGGACGGGCGTTGAGCCATGGCATGATAAGTCGTATTGTAGACTACGCGAATGCTGCCAAAAGCGAACAATTCTACATGCCCTCGGCCTTGACCGACACCTGGGAGTCGAACCAGCCCGATTTTCGCATTCCTCCGCTTGAGACTATCGACGAGGTTATTTTTTACCTCGATAGAGTAGCGCGTCATTTTCGTTCGCAAAACAACCCCATTGGCTATTTCTGTGCTGTCTATAAGTTGGTTACGCAACGCGTTGCGGAGGGAATCCGACTCGGTTTGTTTGCCCATCCGGTCGAAATGGAACGGATTGATGTTGGGTTTGGGAATCGTTATTTTGAAGCAATCAACCACTATTTCGATGGTGAACCGGCCTGGGCACCCTGGCAAATCTCCTTCGACGCGGCACAAACATTGCTGACAACTGACCAGCATATTTTTGCAGCTGCTAACGCCCATATCTCCTTCGACTTGCCGATTGTAGTTTCGAATGAGTATCGGGGTAAGGATATCGAACAGTTTAAGGTTGATTTTGCCAAAATGAACGAATTGTTCGATGACATGTACGACCAGATGAATGATGACATTGCCAACGTGTTTCGGCCGTTTGGCCATGCCGTTGAGCACTTTGCCGAAAAGCTGAAGGCGTTTGAGCGGGCCACAATGAAAAAAGGCCGTGATATAGCCTGGGCGAAAAGCTTACAACTGCATCAGGCAAAAACGGATGCCGAACGTGAGCAACTTATTGCTGAACTAGAAACAGAGGCAGCCGCTATGGGCCGGTTGATAAGCAAGCCCCCGCTACTGCTGCGAAAGCCCCTGGAACTGGCTGCCAAAAAAGAATTCGGAACAGCCGCTCATAAGGTCGATGTAATGCTCCGCACGGCTATGTTGCCGGTAGTT
>JAQBNX010000541.1 GCA_028288385.1 Spirosoma sp. | reverse complement strand
TTTTTCGGAAATTTATAACTACCAGGATCAAAAGAAAATCCTCTATCTACTCAACGATCCCAAGAAAGCAATGGTAATCGCCAAATCCAAAGTGCTGGTCGGGTTCGACTTTGCCAAAGTACGTTTTCGATCACCCGGGAACGGCGACAAAACGCTTGTTATTGAAGCCTTTCCGGAGCCAGAAGTCTTGTCTATCGACACCGATTATAATTTCTATGATATTCAGGCGGGCTATCTCAACCACTTCAACGGAGAGGATTACACCAAAATTCTTGACGAGGCTAAGAAGGCAATGAACGAGCGGGCCATGCACAGCGATCTGCCCAAAATTGCCAACAACCAGATTCAGTACATGATGTACCAGTTAGCCACTTCGATGGGCTGGCAACTGCAACTGCCCGAAGCCGAACAGCGGCAGTTGGAAGCCCTGAAAGCCAAAGCAGGTGAGGAAACAGACGAACAAAAGCAGCTTCCGTTCGGTCAATAAGATTGCGTGACTGAGCGATTGACTTCTTTCCATTATTCCCCAGCAAATGCCTTTTACAGATGCACTTAGTCTGCTGCTTTCTTTGTTTGCTGCCTTTTCTAGCCATTGCTCAATCAGACCAAATCGGTGGGCAATTCTGTCAGGAAAGTAAGGGGCTGTCTTCGGAACGGCGAATGGCTAATCCAAAAGCCAGAATCGCTTACCCCGGCGATGCCACAATAGACGTTACCTACTACGGTCTCGACCTGTACCTGACTCATACACCCAATTACCTGCGCGGTGCAGCCACCATTACACTCAAAAGTCTTGCTCCAGCACTCACGAGCTTTTTTTTAGACCTTAATTCGAGCACGACTACTACCGGTGAGGGACTCCGGGTCGATTCAGTCAGGGCGGGTAATCAGTTATTACCTTATCAATTCAGCCAAAACAAACTGACCATTACGCCAGCCCAACCCTTAGCGACCGGGCAGGTACTGACGCTCACGGTTTTTTATCAGGGCATCCCCAACAGCCGCGATCTGGGCAGTTTCCGGTTCAGCACCCACGAGCGTTCTACCGACCCTGCCATTTGGACACTCAGCGAGCCTTACGGCGCACCCGACTGGTTTCCGTGCCGCGACTCCCCTTCCGATAAAGCCGATTCCTCCTCGGTACGAATTACGGCCCCATCCCGGTTTGTATCGGTTTCTAATGGCATTCTTGTTAACACGACCGACAACCCCGACGGTACCCGTACCTATCAGTGGCGCAACAGGTATCCGATTGCTCAATACCTGATATCAGTGGCCATATCGAACTACGAGCGCTACGATACGCCGTTTACTTTCGGAGGGCGAACCATGCCCGTTACACACTACATTTACCCCGAAGTGCTGCCATTAGTACGCGCCAATCTTGATCTCACACCTCAGCTACTAACCCTCTTCAGCGCCAGATTTGGTCCTTATCCGTTTCTTAGTGAGAAGTATGGCCACGCTCAGATTGGCCGTGGCACTGGGGGCATGGAGCACCAAACCATTAGTTCAATGGAAGAGGCCGCTCTCACGCCCAATGTCATCGCGCACGAATTAGCCCACCAATGGTTTGGTGACTACATTACGTGCCGCGACTGGCAGAACATCTGGTTAAACGAAGGTTTCGCATCCTATGCAGAAGCCGTGTATGCAGAGTCGACCAGCGGAAAGGCAGGTTATCAGTCGACCATGAATGCGTTTGCAACCCGTGCCCGCACGGCCAGAGGTAGCATCTACGTTCAGGACATCAGCAATTTTGCCAATATATTTAATAGTAGCCGGACTTATGCCAAAGGAGCGATGGTACTACACATGCTTCGCGGGGTAGTTGGCGACAGTACGTTCTTTCGCATTCTTCAGACATATACAGCTACTCCATCTTTAGCCTACGGCACGGCCGTAACCGAAGATTTCCAGGCCGTTGCTCAGCAGGTCTCGGGGCGTAACCTGGCTGATTTTTTCAGGCAGTGGATTTACAGCGAAGGCTATCCAACTTATAAGGCAACCATTTTGAGCAGTACGTTGGCCAATATGGCCACGGTTAGGCTGGAACAACGCAATGCCATTGCGAGCAACCCGGCGTCGTTCACCATGCCCGTACAGATTCGAGTTGAGTCGGCAGCAGGCGATACTACCGTTACCGTGCAGAACGACCGTGTCGATCAAACATTTACACTACCCACTAGAGGCCCCATAACGGGTATTACTATTGACCCCGATAACTGGATTCTAAAAGCGGCAGAACCGGCCCAAGTCGTTGTTACGGCTACTAGCGAACCCGTTCTGGGTTTAGTTCGGGTGTATCCTAATCCGGCAACCGACGTCCTAACCGTTGACTTTTCTACGTTCGTTACAGGGCCTGTTACGCTGTTGCTAACCAACTCGCTCGGTCAGCGGGTTCGCATGCTGGCCGAACCAAGTCTGTCACCAGGCAAATATACTCTAACCTTCAATGTGCGTGGTTTGGCGAGAGGGCACTATACTCTCTCCATACAAACACCGAATGGATCGCAAAGCCAGGTGGTAGTAGTATTATAGTGGCCGTCTTTCCATTGCATTCTGCAAGCAAAACCCCTTACCAGCTTCGACATTACGTTGGGTTATACATTCCAAAAGGCGATTTGCTCGTCCCCTGGCCCCGTCTGTCCTGTGAACCATCTGGGCCACTCAATCAGTTGTCTAATAGATGCTCTAACATTTTAGGGGTATCTGGGTTTTATCTATAGTAAGCGCAGCATTAATAAGCTGTCTTTAATATACTCTCTACAACTGACATCTATGAAATTATCCGACTCGACGCCAAACTTACCATCCACAACCCAATCATCTAGCAAATCAATAAATACATTTTATACGTCTGGGTCATACCCTGGCAAAGACGTTCAGGACCTAATCTGTTTCTCGCACCTGCGCTGGAACTTCGTCTATCAACGTCCGCAACACTTGCTTGGGCGCGCGGCCAAACAATATCGTATTTGGTTTATAGAGGAACCAATGTGGGGTGATGAATTAAAAATGACTAGTTGCCAGCAGGCCGATGGGTTGACTGTACTGGTTCCCCACCTGCCCCACGGTACCAGCCCCGAAGAGACCTTACAACTACAGCGCCAGTTACTCGATGAGTTTATTCAGCGTGAACGCATCAACAATTTCATAGCCTGGTATTACACACCAATGGCGCTCTCATTTAGTAATCACCTGAAGCCCAGTATGACGGTTTATGACTGCATGGATGAACTGTCTGCGTTCTGGGGAGCACCCCCACAATTACTGGAGCAGGAAAAACAATTGATCAAGCGTGCCGACCTTTTATTTACCGGCGGCTATAGCCTATACGAAGCAAAGCAAAATCGTCATCCGCACGTGTTTGCCTTTCCCAGTAGTATCGATTTCAAGCATTTTTCAGATGCGCGCAAGCCATTGCCAGACCCTGCCGATCAGCGCCGTTTGGCTAATCCACGGATTGGATTTAGCGGGGTTATCGACGAACGGTTCGACCATGAACTGATGCGTGAGCTAACCCAGCGTCGGCCGGAGTGGCAATTCATCATGATCGGTCCCGTAGTTAAAATTGATCCAGCCCTGTTGCCCCATGGTCCCAACGTACACTACGTTGGCATGAAAGCTTATAAGGAACTGCCCACTTATTTTAGCAACTGGAACGTAGGCATATTGCCCTTTGCTATGAATAATTCGACCAAGTATATTAGCCCGACCAAGACTCCTGAGTATTTGGCGGCTGGTCTGCCGGTCGTGTCGACACCAATCCGCGATGTGGTACGTACCTATGGCAGCGAAGGTTTTGTACAGATTGCCGACTCGGCGGATGCTTTTGAAGCGGCCATTGAGGCAGCACTGAACGGGAATCACCCCACTGATTGGTCGGCCATTGATAAATTTCTGGCTGAAAATTCCTGGAACAATACGTGGAACGAAATGAACCGGCTGATGGTCGCCCATATGAGTCTGGCGATTGAACAATAATTGCCTGATTACAGTCAGGAAACAGAAATGGCTG
>JAQBNX010000031.1 GCA_028288385.1 Spirosoma sp. | reverse complement strand
ACCATCTTCGGGTCAATAGCCAAATCACGAATGCGGTCGGCTTCGAGATCGAAGATTGTTTCGAGCGCATCGCGTTGAAACCAGTCCGTATAAACCGTGGTGTTCTGAGTCGTGTAAGCATTGTTGGAGCCGCCGTTGGCTTCCATAACCCGATCAAATTGCTTAGGGCCATATTTTTTGGCTCCGTTGAACATCATGTGCTCAAAAAAGTGCGACAGACCCGTAATCCCATGAACCTCATTTCGGGAGCCGACTTTCCAAAATGTGTAAAAATTAGCATTGGGAATCGAATGGTCTTCGAGGACCATGAATTTCATGCCATTTTTGAGCGTAAACGTTTGCACATCCTCTGGTTTGGACTGATTCTGCGCTGATACTATGGACACTGAAAGTACCAGCCCGGCCAGTAACCCGATTCGCTTGTTCATGAGATGTGTTTGGTTGGCAAAACACGTTAAAAGTAAAGCGGGTGAGGGAGATTACAAAATGGGTCTAGATACTCTAATCCGATTAAAACCATCTTGCCATCGTGCTGATTTTTGTCAACGTTTGTACCTCAAAAATACAGTCTATCATGAATCAACCCCTGTGGTCGCTTTCCGGCCAGCGCGCTCTGGTCACGGGCGGCACCAAAGGCATTGGCGAAGCTATTGTCCGCCAATTTCTGGACCTCGGCGCGTCCGTATTCATTGTCGCCCGCGATAATGAGTTGCTGCAGCAACAATTGGGTAACTATCAACAGCAGGGCCACACGGTCGACGGCATTGCGGCCGATGTCAGCCAGCCAGGTGAAGCCATCCGGATCATAGAAGCTGTTCGGTCCGGAGGGAACACTCTCGACATCGTCGTGAACAACGCGGGTACAAACATCCGTAAACCCACGGCCGAATACAGTGGAGCTGACTATGACCACGTAGTAAATACGAACCTGCGCTCGGCCTATGAACTTACCCAGGCCGCATACCCACTGCTGAAAGCGTCTGGCAATGCCAAAGTTATAATGGTTTCGTCGGTGTCGGGCCTGACGCACACCAGTAGCGGGTCGCTCTATGGCATGACCAAAGCAGCCTTGCTGCAACTGACGCGCAACCTGGCTGTGGAATGGGCCCCCGACGGCATTCGGGTCAATGCCGTGGCACCCTGGTACATCACAACGCCTTTGGCATCGCCGGTGCTCAACAACCCCGAAAAGCGGGAAGGCATCCTCAAACGAACGCCCATGAACCGCATAGGCGATGCCGAAGAGGTGGCCTCCGTGGTTTCTTTTCTGAGTATGCCCGCGTCGGGCTACGTCACCGGCCAGACCATCTCCGTCGACGGTGGGCTACTGGCGTGGGGATTCTGACCTTATAAAGCGGGTCTATCCGGGTTTGAGCAAAAACTTTTTTGTTCCACGCAACCCTTTCGGGGCACTATCCGTACTGCGAATGAACCGGTTCAACTGTTCTTTTTTCACCTTCCAACGCAGTTGATACTATGCGCCCTTTCTTGTCTAAAACACGCTCGCTGTCGCTGACGGCACTCCTCATTGTGGCCTCACTCGCCTGTAAAGACGCAGTGGAGAACCCGACTACTACCACAGACCTAAACTTAGAAACAACAGCACTAGGCAAAGCCCTGACCGGCGATGGTGGTCGTGTGCTCTACGTCTTCGCAGGCGACGCCAACGGTACCGCCAACTGCACAGGAAACTGCCTTACTACCTGGCCACTATACTATAAAGAAACACCCACGATGGGCAATGGCCTGACCGCAGCCGACTTCACAACCATTACCCGGGCTGATGGGGCCAAGCAAACGGCATATAAAGGCTGGCCGCTTTATTATTACAAAAACGACACCAAAGCAGATGACATAACCGGCGAAAACGTTGGTGACCTCTGGCGAATTGCTAAACCTAATTATACCGTACTCGTGGCATCGCAGCAATTGACGGGTCTGGATGGAAAGACATATACATTCGATGCGAAGGAAGGCACAGGAAATTCCTTATTTTTGACCGATAACGTAGGGCGTACTCTTTACGCGTTTGCTCCCGACAAAAAGAACAAAAACACGTATACAAAGGCTGATTTCAGCAATAACGGCACCTGGCCGCTATTTGAAGGAACAGTTGAGGATGTTCCGTCCACATTGAACAAAGCTGATTTTAGTACGATAACCGTATTTGGCAAAACCCAGATTACCTATAAAGGCTGGCCGCTCTATTATTTCGGTCCTGACCAGGGGCAGCGTGGCAATACAAAAGTGGTGAGTGTACCAAGACCAGGCGTTTGGCCCGTCGTCTACAAAACCTCGCCCGAAGCCCCTAATTAAACTATTACGATGACGAATTAATGGTTGTCCTTAGTTGATCCAGCCGTTTTTGAAAAGTACGCTCGAAACAATCCGACAGATTAATGGCTAACGCTCCCATCATACACCCCTTACCTGACCTACTGGCCGGTTGCCTTCGCAACCACCGGAAAAGTCAGGAGCTGCTCTACCGGCAGTTCTACGGGTATGCCATGAGTGTTTGCCTGCGCTATGCACCAACCCGCGAAGGCGCGCTGGAAGTATTGAATGACGGCTTTCTAAAAGTTTTTACCCGCCTTGACCAGTATGACACTGCACAACCTTTTAAGGGCTGGCTTCGTCGAATTCTGATCAATGCAGCGCTCGACCACTACCGACAGGAAGTTCGGCACCACCATTTTGATGATGTCGAACGGGCCGGGCAAACCATTGTGTCGGAGTCGGCCGATGCAAACAGCCAATTGGCGCACGAAGAACTGCTGGAACTGATCCAGCGACTATCGCCCGCTTATCGACTGGTATTCAACCTGTATGTTATGGATGGATTTACGCACGACGAAATTGCCGAACAACTCGGCATTTCGGTCGGGGCGTCGAAGTCGAATCTGGCCCGGGCGCGGGAGAAACTCCGGCTGTATCTAAAGCACGTAAACTACGATGAGTATGCAAGAGCCAACCGATAACCAATTGGACGGACTCTTCAGAAAGTCGGCTGAAGAGTTTGATGTTCCGTATGATCCGGCGGCCTGGCAAGCCCTGAAAAACCGACTCGATGTTCACGACCGGCTGACGGTCTGGGAACATGTGCTTCGCTGGGGCCTTCCAGTGCTGTTGCTGGTGGTTCTGACTGCTGGTAGCTGGAATGCAAACCGGAAACAGGCAAGAGCCAGCCAAACCGTGAATTCTGGCGTCGCAATGGCGCAATCTGCTTGGTCGGATAAGGTCCCGCTGCCTGATAGCACTGCACCGCATCGGCAACAGCCTGTTGATAATGGTTCACTACGTTCAAAAGAGACAGTTTCGGCCGATTTATCAAAAGCCGATGGGCATAGTAAAGAGATCTTTACGCAATCTGTTGATAAACAACGAGTTGTAAAGGCAGACCGGGCAGATGAAATGGTAACTAACACCGATGAATCGGTCGTTTCATCGACTACTGACAAACGTAGTCTTCCAACGACAGCCGGAGTGACGGACCGTAGCAGTAAATTTGGTAAGCCAACAATGCGAGCCGGGCGCTCCAATTCAGTGTCCCGGCCTTCGGCGGTAAATGATGCCGTTCCAGGGGTGTCAGCAAGCCCGGCTAAAGCCGGCAAGTTAGCCGCTACCATGAAACGTATTGGACGCACTCGATCTGGTACTACAAGCCAAAGGCAGGTGAGCCAGGGTGTCGATACCCACAAAAACGGTTTGAAAGCGACGTTATCTACAACAGACCCCATCATAGAGCCTGAACGGTCGTTTACTAAGCGCCAGCTAACCATGAATGCCTCGGGCCAATCCCTGGTAAAAAAGCGGGGTAACGGTAGCAGGTCGTTACGTGCTGGCAATGCAACGGTGTATTCAGTTGCCGCCACCGATGCCCCCCCAGTTAGTGCGCAGGCAAACTTGGAGCAACCAGTACAGCCAGCCTTAATGCCTTCGTTTATGGAGCTTACCAGCAAACCTGGGCAATGGGCCAAACCACTGGCCTTCATCGGCCGGGATGTTACGTTACCCCCCAACCCAGTAGTACCGGCAATAGTTGAGCACGGGCAGCCGGTATCTACCCAACCAGCGCCCCAGCAAAAAGGGATGAGTGTCAGATTTGTCGTGTCACCGGATCTAAGCGGTATTGGCCTGAAAGACCTTTCGCGGCCCGGTACGAATGTGGGTCTGCTGCTGGAATACCGGATGGCGTCCCGGTGGACCATTCAGGCGGGGGTGCTACGTAGTACGAAGGTCTATAAGGCGTCAACCGCGGAGTATGAACTGCCAGACTACACAGCGAAGTGGCGGGTATTACCTCAAAGTGTTGACGGCCGTTGCAATATGCTTGATATTCCGCTAAACCTGCGCTATGATGTGGCACTACGTCCGCGATCAAATGGTCAGCCACCAAGCCGATGGTTTGTGAGTGGGGGCGTAACAACCTACATAATGCAGAAAGAAGACTATGAGTATATCTATGCTGAGGCAGATAAGGTCCACGTTTACCCTAGCGCTTATCCCAGTATGACGGGGTGGCATGGCAAGACGGGAGGATATGGCTTTAGTCAGCTGAACCTGTCAATGGGTTATGAGCAGGCCCTGAGCCGGCGGCTGTCGTGGCAGGTTGAGCCGTTCGTAAAAGTACCCTTGAAAGGTGTTGGGTATTTTAAAATTGATTTGTTGAGTACGGGAGCGTTTTTCTCGCTTCGCTATAAACTTTAACCAGTACTCCACTTCTTTTTATTGTTGTTAGACCTAACTCTATTGAACCCACAATTGATGAAAACAAATCCAGCTATTGATCAAATGAAGCGCGGGGAGTTTCTGCGTAGTTTAGGTTTAAGCAGTGCTGCCCTTATGTCCTTCTATTGTTTGGGCACGACCATGACAGCCTGTTCAAAAAGCAGTGACCCAGCACCCGCCACTACATCAACAAACTCCACCGGCCTGACAGGCAATGCCGACAGCAGCAAGGGACCCGTTGATTTTACGCTCGATCTGACCCATGCCGATTTTAAATCCCTGAAAACGGTTGGGGGTTACGCAAACGTAGGCGACATAGTTGTGGCTAATTCAAAAGGCAACAACATAGTGGCTATTGGAAGGATTTGCACCCACCAGGGTGGTAACCTGGAGTATCAGCTGGCAGACGACGTTTTTAGATGCAATATTCACCAGAGCTTATATGGAACAGACGGTAAAGTCAAGCCTAATCAGGAAGCCACAAAGGACGTAAAGCAGTACAAAACCATCCTGAGCGCTGATGGCAATAAACTCCAGGTAAAGGCTTAACAACGCCTTTACGGCACTATTACGTAAGTGGCGCAGTCTGCTCAGCCACGCAATAGCCCATTCCGTCGTACCCTGCATTATGAGATATTTCCTTACCGGGCTGGCAAATTTACTGCTGGTCAGCTTAACAACTTTTGGGCAAACAACCAGCACGACTGGAGTAACTTCTACCGCTGGCGCTACCACAGCCGACAGTGCTCGGGCGGTTGGAAAAGTAACTCCGGCCGATACGTCGGCTCCCGGAAGCAGCGCTGAAGACCTGCTGGCAGGTCTCACAGACTCAACCGAAACACAGTCATTGCTACCGTCTAAAATGTTGTTTACGCAGCGGGCGTTCTGGGGCCCCAAGGGGCTGCTGCGTGTGCTGAATGTGGCCCCGCTAACAACCGAAAGCCGCGCTAAAGAACTGAATGTAAGACGGGCCATGCTGGTGACGCACCAGATTGGCGGCTTCGTTACGCTAGCCGGGTTTGTAGCACAGGGACTGCTCGGCGCTAAACTTTACAACGCAACGGGAGAATCGTATTTCACCACGAAACGGTGGCACGAGCGGACTGCTATGTTCATCAATTACTCCTATGGCACAACCCTGGCGTTGTCCTTGTTTACTCCGCCCCCTATAATTGGTTCAAAGCGTGGGTTCAGTACCATCAAGTTGCATAAATATTTAGCCATTGTGCACCTGACGGGCATGATTACCACGAACGTACTGGCGAGAATGATACAGGAGAACTATCAACTTAAGCCTTACCACCGGGCGGCAGCTTACACTACGTTCATAACCTACGCAGCATCGATCATTGCGCTGAAATTTTAGGTTAGCACCGCACCGGTGTTTGGGGTTTACCAAAACGCTGCGACGGCTTTCCTGAAGGCGATCAACTACTAACCACTTACCAACAGACATCATGAAACATTCGCTGTATGGCTGTCTACTGGCAGTCCTGTGCCTGTGCGCCTTTGTTGTACCTCAGGCAAAACGCAAACTTCTAGCTGATAAAGCTATATCAACAGTGAGCTATTCAGCCAAACATCCGCTACACGAGTGGGGGGGTGTTAGCCATGCCGTTAACGCTGCGGCTACCTACAATGAAGACACTAAGCAGGTAGAAAGCGTGGCAGTTTCAATTAAAGTGTCTTCATTCGACAGTGGCAACAGCAACCGTGACTCACACGCCATGGAAGTACTCGACGGTTTGAAATACCCCAACGTTACGTTCGTCAGCTCAGATATTAAACCAGCACCAGACGGAACATTGACAGCTACAGGCAACCTTACCTTTCATGGTGTTACAAAACCGGTAACCCTACAGGCTACCCGAAAAGATACTGGTGGCAAGATGACCCTTACAGGCGAGTTTCCCGTGAGTATGACCACCTATAACATTGAGCGTCCATCGTTTTTAGGCATGAAAACAGAGGACATGATGACGCTTAAGTTTATAGCCGTTTTTGCTCTTTAACAAAGAGTTCAACTCAGTTAGATTATTACGGAATCCATCCCTGGAATGTACTGTGGATGGCAAACCAGGTACTAGTTGATTCGAATCAGGTCAATTTTGAAAACCAGAATTGAATTGGCAGGAATGCTATTCTGCGCCTGCGATCCATAGGCCAGACTAGGTGGCAGATACAGCGTAATACTGCCACCAGGAGCAATTAGTGGAATTCCTTCCTGCCAGCCAATAATAAGTTGATTCAGGGTAAAGCTGATACCCTTATTACTATCAAATGTGGTACCATTGGTAAGTGTGCCAGCATAATTAACCGTCACGTTGGAACAAACAGTGGGTTTTGCACCTGTACCTGGTGAGTCAATGACGTAATAAAAGCCCCGATCATCCACTGTTGCTTTGATTCCATTGGCGTCAATGTATTGCTTTAATGCCGTTAATTCTGCCTGGGGCGCTTTAAACGTAATTGGAGCAGGGTTACAGCCATTGGCCTGCGTCTGAGATGAGGGTGCTGAAGAAGAGGGTGTTGATAGGGTCTGATCGGCTTTCTTACAACCCGCAGCGATCAGCGTCCACACTAATAGCGTAAATCCAATATTTTTCATAGCGTCAAGTAAGCTGAGTATTTTTAACCGCTTACGTTCCTGAATGTTTATCAGGCTGATACAACGCTCTTTCTTAGGCCGCTACGATACGGGCGTTTCGGAAACCACGCCAGGCCAGTCCTGCACTAACGAGCGTTAAGGCAGCTCCTAACAGATAAGGCGCACCAGGAAAATAAATAGGTGCATTTGTCGCCGTAAAGTAGGAAAACAGATTGGTCATGATGAGTGGCCCGATGATGGACGTAGTGCTCGTAAGGCTGGTGAGTGCCCCCTGCACTTCGCCCTGTTCGTTGGCCGGTACCTGACCCGAAATAATGCCCTGTACTGACGGCCCCGCAATACCACCCAGGGCGTAAACACCCATGAAGGCAAACATCATCCAGCTTTGGGTGGCAAACGCAAAAAGCGCAAATCCGAGGGCACTGAACAGCAGCCCCACATAAACTGACCGCTGCTGCCCCAGTTTGGGAATAATAATGCGACTCAAACCACCCTGCACAATGGCAAAGCACAGTCCAATAGTTGCCAGCGACCAGCCCACCATTTTTTCATCCCATTTGAATTTCTCCATTGTGTAGAATGTCCAGGTACCCTGCACGGCAAAGCCAGCGATGTAGATCAGTACCAGCGACGCAACAAGCCCCAAAATGACCGGATAACGGCCCAGGTTCATGAGTGACCCAACCGGGTTAGCCCGTCGCCAATCGAACGGTCGGCGGTTCTCCGGCGCAAGTGATTCGGGC
>JAQBNX010000029.1 GCA_028288385.1 Spirosoma sp. | reverse complement strand
TTGGAGAACATTCTCTATAAAGGCGTACCGATCAACACCGTTTGCCGTACGGGCCGCAATTCGCTGCGTCCGCCGATCCGCCAATTTGCTGGCCAGCCCATCCCGCGTTGCAGGGTCACTGTATCCGCCGGCACCCACGTCGTCTAGGTAGTCGGTAAATGTGTAGCGATAGCCAATTTCAGCACCTACATTGAACAGCTCATTTAGTTTATAGCGCACGCCAAAACCTACCGGAATGGCCACGGTTACAAGCGAATAAGGTTTATCGCGGCCGGGCTGCCCCTGCCCTTCCGTGTGGAGCGGCTGGAGCTTAACCCACCGTCGGGCCTCATACGGCTCAGATTCTCCCGCAGCAGGGGTGCGGGCTTCGGGACTATGCGCTACCAGCGCCACCCCACCAAACACATAAGGGGTAAACTGAGCCCGGACGTTGGCATTGCGGCCGTCGGCCACGAAGTTGTAAATACCCGTAAGGGCAAATTCTTTTATGTCGTTGCGGAAGTGCAGATTGCGCGTATACTGGACAATAGACCTTTCTGGATTATCTTTATTGAAGGTATAGTCATCACCAGCGATACGTGCCCAGGTAAACATGGCCCGGGCAGCAAAGTTAGGCGTGAACTGACGGGTATAGCCCAGCCCTACGTTCCAGCGGGGCATGATGTAAAGGGCACGGATGGGACGCCCATAGCCCGCCAGATCGCCGTAATAATGGGACGAACCTGCTCCAAGGGTTACCGATGAATACGGAATAAATCCCGTATTGGTCCGTCGTTGCGCTGAGCTTTTTGTAACGTGGTTTGTCAGCAACACGACTATGCCCAGGCCGGTCAGCAAAGACTGATATTTCTTCATAGGTTTTAAAAGACGTGAATCAACCCTGTTGAGCTAGAAAGCCAACCATTTCGGAAACGGCCACGACAGTATTTTTATTGGCGGACCTCCTCGAAATTTTGAGTTTACTCGGTTTCAAAGCTATCGGGCCAGCCGCACCTGTCAGGACGTAGTTCCACTAGGTAAGCCTGTAAGGTTACCTGCAAGTATCGGGCCAGAGTCAGCAGCAGAGGATGCCGGTTTAATTCCGAATATCCCAGCCCCAGTTGAGCTTGCTGCGAAGGGTATTCAGGAAATTATCATCACTCAGTTTCACCAGCCGTGCTTTGAAGGCCTCCTGCTGCACACTGATGCGCACAGACGTATCGACCGTGAAAGAACGCGAATCCAGGGCGGCCAGGAAGTTGCCGCTGCGGCTCTCTACCTCAAAGGCGAGTTGGCACGAGTCCATCACAATCATGGGCCTCACATTCAGGTTATGAGGACTAATGGGCGTAATGATAAAGTTATTTGTTTGGGGCAGCAGCACCGGGCCTCCGCAACTGAGTGAGTAGCCCGTTGAGCCGGAGGGCGTGGAAACAATCACTCCATCGGCCCAGTAGGAGTTCAAAAATTCACCATCGAGGTAGGTATGGACCGTAATCATCGACGATGTCTGGGTGCGCGTAATGGTAAAATCGTTGAGGCCGAAGGGTAGGTTGCCAAAGATGTCCTGATTTGAGCGTACACTCACTAGCGACCGTTCGTCGATGCTAAACTGCCCGTTAAACAGGGCATCAATCATGAGCCGGATTGAGGGCGGAGCCACGGTAGCCAGAAACCCCAGTCGACCAATGTTGACACCAATAATGGGAATCAGTCGGGGGCCATCGTGTGTAACCGCATCGAGCAGGGTAACATCTCCCCCCAGGCTAAAGATAATATCTACATCGGCAACGCCGTCCGTGGTTGAATATGTGGCTTCGCTGTAATGAGCAACCCCGGCCTTATCCAGAAATTCTCGGTAGCCACTCGATATAACAACCTCGGTCTGCCGTTTGGCTAACTCTTCGAACATGGACTGGATATACGGCCGGGCCGATTCGGGAAAGTTTCGCCCGTGAATGGCAATTTTCATAAAGTCAGTTTATGGGTTAGTCACGACTGAGTTTGTGTTGTTGAGTTAGCAATTTCTCGGAAAACTCAACGACACAAACTCAACCGGCGACAACCCGAAATCGATTATGTGTTTAAAAAGCGAAGCAGCGAATCGAGCCGCTCCTGGTCGATGCTTTCAACGGGTGCATTGGCGAAGGCAGCTTCGATGCGGTAGCCAAAGCGTTCAAGTGTTGAGAGGACAGGCGAGATGTCCCGACGGTTCAGTTTTAGCGTCAGACGCGACCGGTCGGGCATGCCATAGGCAGCACTGGAGAAGTAGCTGCTGATGATTTTGACGTTGTTGGACTCAACAAGCCGACTAACTTCTGTCAGGGAGTAGTCGCGCTCATTCATATTCAAAATCAGGATGGCACCCGCTTCCTGAACTCCTAACTCCTGGGCAAATTGCCTCACCAGTTCGCTGGCCGATATGGTTCCTATGCACTCCCGTTCCTCGGTAAGCACCGCCACAACCTCCATGCGGTTCTGAAGTATCAGCCCAATAATCTCGTACAGATGCTGGTCTTCGTAGACAAATGTTTGCTCGAACAGACGCATCACATCACTCAGCGGGCGCTCATCGTCGGCAACGTCCAGCAGCAGTTCTTCACTAATCACACCCCGATACTCACCCTGGTCGGTCAGCACGAGTTGCCCAATGCGATGCTCCTGCATCCAGTCCAGCGCCTGCCCCACTAGATCGGTTGGCTTCAACGAGGGAAGCATAGGGTCAATGAGTTCGGAAGCCAGCATAATACATAGTCGTTATGAAAACTGTATGGCAGAAAACTACGGAATTTCTGCCATAGTTTACAAATGTTATTGAGATGCCGAGTTGGTTAATCAGTTAGTAATACGTAAAACACCGGTTAGCTCACGACTAGTAACAACCTCTCTGCTCAGGCTACCAGTTCGCCCATTGGGTGTCTTACGAGCCAGTTTTCCAGGAGTTCATTAAACCGGTTGGGGCATTCCATCATGGGCGCGTGGCAGCATTTATCAATAAAAAACAGTTCCGATCGGGCAATAAGCCGATTGAACTCATGACCAACTTCGGCAGGCGTAATGGTGTCGTTAAGCCCCCATACGAGCAATGTCGGCACCTGAATCTGGTGGAGGTCTTTGGCTACGTTGTTACGCTGCGCCGATTTGGCAATTCCCACGATGCTCATGCACTTAGGTATGCTGCTCGTTATTTCGAACACCTCGTCGATCAGTTCTTTAGACGCCACCTTTGGGTCGTAGAACGTATAGGCCACGCGCTCGGCAATGTAATCGTAGCTGCCTCGCTTGGGAAACGAACCGCCCATGCCGTTCTCAAACAGCCCCGAACTACCCGTAAGTACCAGACGCCGAACCTGATCGGGGTTGTTGAAGGTGTAAAGAAGCGCCAAATGTCCGCCCAGTGAGTTACCTAATAAGGTCAAATCC